>CAIPQY010000249.1 GCA_903867275.1 uncultured bacterium
CGGTGCGCACGCTCAGCTACGACCAGGTGAACCGCCCGCTGTACGCCACCAGCGTGAACCGCTGGCAGCACTACGAGAAGTTCCTGCAGGGCGTGGTGTGGCCCAAGTACGGTTGAGGGCTTGGCTTGTGGTGCGCCGGAGCCCGCACACGGGGTCAATCGACGGGCTTGGAAGAGTGCCCGCATAACACAAGTGATAACAGTCGCTTCCGTAAATTGTTCGCAAAGTGCAACTGATGCAAACAATCGCGCGAACTCAATCATTGGGCTGAAATAGATGCCCATTCGCGCCCGCATGTTGCGGACGCGCTCATTCCACGCATCACTCACAGAAAGCACGGAGACCATGTTCGCCAAGTTCGCAATCGCCGCCACCGTTCTCGCCGCCACCACCGCCTTCGCCATCGACGCACAGTCGACCGGCAAGACCGACAGCAAGCCCGCCGCTCCCGCCGCCACCGCTGGTACCGCCGCCAAGGCGCCTGCCACCATCGTGAAGACCGCTCAGGAGGCTGGTCAGTTCAAGATCCTGTGCGAGCTGCTCGTCGCCGCCAATCTGGTCGACACCCTGAACAGCGCGGGTCCGTTCACCGTGTTCGCACCCACCGATGCCGCCTTCGGCAAGCTGCCGCCCGAGACCTTGGCCAGCCTGAAGAAGGATCCCAAGGCGCTCGGCGAGATCCTGACCTATCACGTGGTCGCCGGCAGCAATGGCGCCGCCGAAGTGGCGAAGGCCAAGGAGCTGGTCACCGTGCAGGGCCAGCCCATCGTGATCACCGTGAAGGAAGGCAAGGTCATGCTGAACAACGGCGCCACCGTCACCACGACTGACATCAAGGCCAGCAACGGCGTCATCCACGTGATCGACACCGTGATCACGCCGCCCGCGAAGAAGGACGCAGCTTCCGCGACTGGCGCGAAGAACTGAGACCTGATCGAGGTTGTTCTGGCGCAGGGCCCGGCCGAAAGGTCGGGCCCTGTGCATTGGGTGATCAAGGCCGCCATGAAGCGTTGTGAAAACAATGCAATTCACAACGGTGTAGAATGGCGGCATGCCTTCCGCCCGTTCTGCGGCGCTCTGCGCTCCCGCCGCCTGGCTCACCATGATGGCACCCGTGCGCTCCGAGATCGCGCAGGCCATCACGCTGCTCGGCACATGCACGGTGGCCCAGATCGCGGCGGTCATTGACCGTCCTGCCGACACCCTGTACCCGCATCTGACGAAGCTTTGCCGCGCCGGCATCGTGATCGATGCGGGCGTTCGCAAGTCTGGCCGCCATTCGGAGCGACTGTTCGCCATGCGCGCCACCGACGTGCAGCCCGATTTCCGCGGTGCCTCCATCGCACTCGAGAACAAGGTGGGCTATCGCACCGCCTCGGCGCTGCTGAAGGCCATGGACCGAACCGTGCGCGACGCCGCGGCCGCCAAGGCCATCGTGAGCCGCCCGGAATCGCGCAACATCTCCATGACCTATGAGCTTGGTCGCCTCACGCCGGCCATGTACCAGCAGCTTCGCGGCCATCTGCGCAGCATCAAGGCGCTGATGGATCGCGGCAAGCGGCAGCGCACGGGCACCCTGTATCTGGCCATCTCCATCGCCTGTCCGGTGGTGCGCCGACGCGGCGCCAAGGCCGCCGTCACCATCAAGCACCCACGCGCATCACGACGCGCGCGCACCGCCTGATTTTCCCACAGCAACTTCAACCCAACATCCCATGAAGACCATCGCCATCCTCGCCGTGCTCGCCGCCATGCAACTGAACGCCTTCGCGCAGGACAAGCCTGCCGCTTCGCCGCCCGCTGCAGCGGCACCCAATCTGCCAGCCTGGACAAAGCTCGCCACCGAGGCCTACCCCGGCAAGCAGGACGACATCTTCTTCGTGAACGACAAGGTGGGCTGGTACGGCAACGGTGCCGGCAAGCTGTTCCACACCACCGACGGCGGCACCACATGGACGAAGCAGTGGGAGCGCAAGGGCACCTTCGTGCGCTGTCTGGCGTTCATCGACGAGAAGGTGGGCGTGATGGGCAACATCGGCCCCGGCTACTTCCCGGGCGTCACCGATCCGGTGCCCGTGTATCGCACCGAAGATGGCGGCACCACATGGACGCCCGTCACCACCATCGAGGGCGCTCCCGTGGTGGGGCTGTGCGCATTCGACATCGTGCAGGTGCCGTTCATCAACGCGGGCAAGCTGGACAAGCGTCCGCGCATCATCGGCGTGGGTCGCGTGGGCGGGCCCGTGGCCTACATCTGGAGCGACGATCTGGGCAAGACCTGGAAGCAGGGCAAGGTGCCCGACATCGGCGCCATGGCCTTCGACGTGAAGTTCCTGGACGAGAAGCGCGGATTCATCGCCTCGGCGACCAACGCCGACGTGTCCAGCGCCAACGCGCTGATCCTTGCCACCCAGGATGGAGGTGCGAGTTGGGAAGAGGTGTATCGCTCCGAGCGACCCTTCGAGACCACGTGGAAGTTCTCGTTTCCGACCGATCAGGTCGGTTACTGCACCGTGCAGTCGTACAACCCCGACCCCGAGGCGTCGGTGCGCTATGTGGCCAAGACACTCGACGGTGGCAAGACCTGGGATGAGCTGCGGCTGGTGGATGATCCGGGCGTGCGCGAGTTCGGCATCGCGTTTGTGGATGCCGACACGGGCTGGGTGGGCGCCATGCCGCACGGCTTCGCCACGGTGGACGGCGGCGTGACATGGCATGACGTGAAGTTCGGCAATGCCGTGAACAAGATCCGTCTCATCCGGACGGCCGAGGGCGTGACGGGCTACGCGATCGGCGTGGATGTGCACACGATGCACATGCCGGCGGCGACGAGCGGCAAGTGATCGCAAGCATTTCGGCGCCTCACGCGTCGCACATGGCGCCGAAGTCGAGCAGCAGCAGCGCAAGGTCGCTTCCGGTGACCACGCCGTCGCCATCGACATCGGCGGGTGAACCGACGGTGCCGAAGTCGAGCAGCAGCACGGACACGTCGCCTGCGTCAACGGCGCCGGAGCCGTCGGCGTCACTGAGCGGACGACATGCCTCGGCCAGCGCCGCGTTGTAGAACTGCCACTGACTTGGCCCCATCGCCGGCAGCAGGCTGCTGGCCGAGTGGCCGATGTTGGGCACCACGGTGAGTGCGTGCGGCACACCCAACGAGGTGAGCAGCGCTTCGAACTCCTGATTCATGGGCAGCAGTCCGTCCAGCGATCCGATTGCCTGCCGCACCACGGTGCGCCGGCCCACCACGGCGGCCACCTCGCGTGCGACGATGGTCTTTGGATGCTGCGCCGTGTAGTAGGCCGGGTCGCTGCCCCAGACGGTGTTGTAGATCTGCGTGCGCAGCGCGGGTGGAATGTCGCTGCCCAGCGGCGCCTGCATGAAATCGTCCTGGATGGGGCCCGCGCCCAGCATCGACACGCCCGCGAACAGGTCGGTGCGACGAAAGCCCAGCTTTCCGGAGCCCTGGCCACCCATGCTGAAGCCTTCAAGGATGCGATGCCGACCACCGATGGTGCGGTAGTTCGCGTCGACGAACGGCAGCAGGTCGTCGATGACCACGCGCTCCATTGGCACGGCGCCGCTCTTCGAGTCGCACCACATGCTGTACGACATGCCGTTGGGGAACAGCACGATCATGGGCGGAATCGCCCCCTGCGCCATCGCGGTGCCGAAGTACGAGGACATCCACGGAATGCTCAGCGTGCCGTCGCCCGATCCATGCAGCCAGATCAGCAACGGGAATGTGCGCCCGGGTTGCGCTTCATATTCCGGAGGCAGCCAGATGTGGAAGCTGACCGTGTGATTTGCAGCCTGGCTCTCGAAGGTGCGGTATTCCACACCGGGCGCGGTCACGGGCGAAGTGACCCACTGCGCCAGGGCAGGCGTGGTGGCGCCGAAGCCCAGCATGGTGGCGATCATCAGAAGCAGATTGCGCGCGGAGCGCTTCATGGATGGAACCAATGTAGGCCGGGGCGGCGACATTGCGAAAACGTCCATGCAATTTCGGTCGTTTTCAAGCGCTCCCCAGGCGTCCGGCCTTCAGTTCAGCCGCCAGATCGCCAGATTCAGCGCGCTGGCGAACGACACCCAACAGGCGTACGGCACCAGCAGCAGGGCCGCCGAGCGCTTCACGCGCCAGCCAATCGCGATGGTGGCCACGATCGCGGCCAGCAGCGTCACGATCACCGCCAGCGCCAGGCCGATCGCGTGCATGCCGAAGAACACCGGTGTCCACGCGAAGTTCAGCGCCAGTTGCGTGAGGAACAGCGCGAAGGCGAGGCGGCCGTGCGTGGCGCGCCGATTTCGCCACAGCAGCCACAGCGACACGCCCATCATCAGGTACAGCAGAGTCCACACGGGACCGAACAGCCATGGCGGCGGAGTCCAACTGGGCTTCGCGAGTGCCCAGTACCAGTCATCGGGCGGAGTCGCCAGGCCACTCGCCGCACCACCGATCATGCACAGCAGCATGCAGGCCACAAGCGCGCCCCAAGCCGGATCGGCGGGCGCATGGGTGTCGTGGGTTTGCGGCATGTGTGGAGGCGTCTCGCGCAACTCACCGCGCCATCAGCAGCACGGTGCCCACGCACAGCAGGAAGTAGGGCACCAGCGACGCGGCGCCGGCGTAGTCCTTCGCGATGCGCTGACCCAGGAACAGCATCACGACATTCAGGGTGGCAAGTTCGGCGCCCCACAAGGCCACGCTGCTGATGTTGTGCACCACCAGATGCACCAGACCGCCGGCCGACACGGCGCCGGCCGCCATCTCGGTGACCGTGATCGTGAGCAGCATCGGCACCACCATGCCGCGCAGTGGGGTCTTGGCGAAGTGCCCGGTCAGCCACTGCAGATTGCCGCGGAAGTCGAACACCTTGTCCAGTCCCGACTGCAGGAACAGGATCGCCAGCATGGCCGTGGCCGCACATCGCGCAAAGGGCAGTGGCTGCAGCAGTTCCGTGAGCATGGTGGTGGAATCGGAAGCGTTCATGGGCGGCGATCCTACACATGCCAAGCGCAACCCAAGCCTCGCGGTTGGCGTCCGACGCCCTGTGAGGAGTGCGTCAAGGAATGATGAACAAGCCGGGCTTGCGCTTCAATTTCCGGGTTTGGCACGTTGGGACCGAAAAACCGTCCGCAAGGGATGACGGGTATCGGCCGCGGTTTTCGTTTTGATGGTTGACGGGTCGCATCAGCGTTGGTGAGCCCCGGCAATCCCTCTCTCTCCGAACCCCCAGGACTGCAACCATGCACAACAAGATTTCCGTCGCCTCCGTGGCCCTCTTCCTCAGCAGCGCAAGCTTTGCCACCATCAGCAACCAGCTCGCGGCCGATTCGTACACCTTCACCGAGGGTGGCAAGACCTACGCCGCCATGGATGTGTACATCGTGTGCGGCGCCCAGACGGACATCATCGCAAGCGTCTTCGGCACCTCGCTCTACAACTCGCGCTTCTCGGCCAGCAAGGACTTCGTTCACACGAGTGGCAGCGGCTGGGCACCCACCAACAACGATGGCAAGCAGGCGGACAGTTTCGTGACCGCTGGCGCCCGTTCGCAGGGTTCGGACACCACCCTCGCCGGCGGCAAGGCTGGCTTCCTGAACATGCAGGGTGACTCGAACTTCGCCACCTACTCCACTGCTGCCAACACCATCTCCAACGCTGCGGGCAGCGTTGGCGCCGGTTGGTACCCCGCCGTGGGCGCGAGCACCAGCACGAACCCCTACGCACGCGTTGGCTACAGCAACAATGGCGCGCTTGCGAAGGCCGCCACCACGATCGCCGGCAACAACCTGGCCGCGGGTGCCAGCCTCGACAACAAGTGGATGATCGGCCACTTCGTGATCGAGGCGACCAGCGCCGCTGAGACCTTCAGCCTGAAGTTCGCCGTCGCGGGCAAGAACAACGGCGCGACCACCGTCACCGGTGCCACCAACGCCGCGTACCGCTACGACGCCACCTTCACCTTCGCATCGGTGCCCGCCCCGGGCGCTGCGGCGCTGATCGGTCTGGCTGGTGCAGTGAGCGCTCGTCGCCGCAAGGCCTGAAGCGTTCATCCGACAACCTGCACCGAGCATGCGGTGCAACCCGTCCATGGCTCTCGCAGCGCCCGCTGCGAGAGCCATTTTCATTGCACGCTTGCGTGTGTGCGTCCGCCCGCGGCGGGCTGCCGCCAAGGCGGTGGCACCCCGGTTGCCGCACGCCCATCAGCCGTCCGAGTGGCGCAGCCATGGTGCCGCGATGCGGCATGGTTCAGGGCGCCTGTCGCTTCGATCTTCGAGGCCAACCGCAACTTCCTGGCGGCGCTCCGAATCACCTGTGCCATCGTCTACCTGCCCCACATGCGCGACCAGTTCATCCGGCAGGTCAGGGAGATCTTCCTGCCGCGCATCGCCATGGAAGCGCGCGCGGCGGCCATGGCTGGCAGTCGTGGTGCGCCATGATGTGCCCGAAATGTTCAGGGGGCCCAGGTTCGCACGCTGAACCGGATCCTGCGGTCAAGGGCAGTGGGTCGCCATACGCGCCGATGCGGCTATAGTGCATCTCGATGACACGTCGCCCGTTCATCCACCGCTGGATGGCCCTGCTGAGCCTGTGTGCGTTCACGCTGGGGCAGGCGTGGCTCTGTCCATCGGCGGTCTGGTGCCACGATGCGGCGACCGGTCGCGCGCATCTGGAGGTCGCGTGCGGCGGTCAGGACTGCTGCCATGCCTCGTTGCCAGGTGCCGACGACTCCACGTATGTGCTGGCCGATGGCGTTGGCGCCAGCCTTCATGATGGCGATGGGTGCGTCGATGTTGCGGTGGTGCAGATGGCCATCCGTTCCGAGCACACTTCGGCGTGTGGGCTTGAGACCCTCACGCCTTGCGTGCTTCCGCCGACCCTTGCATGCGTGCCGCGCACCCTGGACGGTGTCGATCGTGCATGCGTGATCCAGCCCTCCGAGGTGCTGCGCCCACCGGATCCCTTGGCGCTGATCGAGTTCGTGATTCTCGTGGTGTGAGGTCCGTGGTGCCGGTCGTGCGGTGCTGCACCGCATGCAACCGGCCTTCATCACCGTGTCCGCCGGACATGGTGCCTGTTCCACATGTGCCCCACACGAGATTGCACCCGATGCACCCAACGCGATTACCCATTTGGCGCGACGAATGCCGCGCACGCAAGTCCCTTGCCGCAGCCTTGCTCGCTGCCGCCGCACCACCGATGCTGGTTCTGACGATCGGTTGTCAGCCCGCCCCGCGCGTCGATCTCGAGGCAGCCACCTCCATGGGCGATGCCATCGGCCTTCCCGATGCCGTGCAGTTCCGCAAGCTTGGCGCCGATGATGTGCCACTGGACGAACCTGTGGCGGCTGGGCAACTCACGCTTGCCATGGCCATGCAGCGATCCGTGCTGACCGATCCATCGCTGCAGGCCGCGCTGGCCCGCGTGCGCATGGCCGTGGCCGATGCCGATCAGGCGCGCCTGCTCCCAAATCCGGTGCTCTTCGTGGTGGTGCGCTGGGGTGCGGGCTCGCCACAGGTGGAGGCGTCGTTTGTGCAGGATTTCATGCAGGCCCTGCAGATTCCGCGTCGCTCCAGCGCGGCCGACAACCGCCTGCGATCCGCCGCCGCCGATGCCGTCACCGTTGCACTGGATGTGGCGGCCGAGGTGCAGCAGCGATACGCGGCCGCCCAGGCGGCATCCGCGCTGGTGCCGGCCCTGCGCGCGCGCATGCAGGTGGTGGAACGCATGGCGACCATCGCCGATGACCGACTGTCCGCGGGCGAAGCGGGAGCGGGTGATGTGGCAACGCTGGGTGCGCAGCGGGTCAGCCTGCAGGTGGACATCGACACGGCCGTGCTGGCCGAGCGTGAGGCACGCATTCGACTCGCCCGAGCGATCGGCGAGCCATCGTCGATGGCCGACTGGACACTGGATCCATGGACGCCGCCTGCCGTCGATCTGCAGCCCGAGGGCGCCTGGGTGAAGGTGGCGTTGTCGAAGCGGCCCGAGATCCAGGCGATCGCATGGAAACTTGCCGCGCTGGGTGATGACAAGGCGCTCGCGCATCTCCTGCCCTGGGATGAGGACGACGCGCTGCTGCCCCTTCCCAACCCGTGGGAACCCGCGAGTGCGGGTGTTGATTTCCAGAAGGAGGATGGATCCGCGATCGGCCCATCCTTCGCGACGCCCGTGCCCATCTTCGACATGGGACAGGCCCGTCGTGCGCGCGTGACGGCCGAGGTGCAGGCGGCGCGGCACGATCTGGTGAACGCCAGCCGTCAGGTGATCGAGGAGGTGCGCACGGCGTATCAGACGCTGCTTGCGAGCGCCGCCAATCAGCGTCGCATCCGTGGGCAGCTGATTCCGCTGCAGGAGCGCCGTCGTTCGATCGCCGATGCCGCCTACCGCGTCGGCGAGTCGGATGTCACCACGCTGTTCCTCGCCGAGCACGACCTGCAGATGGCCCAGGCGCAGGTGATCGCCGTGGAACTGCAGGCCAGCAACGCGCGGGTGCGCCTGCAGCGCGCCGTGGGCGGTGCGGCGGCCGAGCGCTCGCTCACGGGTGCGGTCACTGCAGTGCCCGCCATGCTTTCGGACACCGTCCAGATCTCCACTCTCGAGAAGGTTCAACCATGAACACGACACGTTGCAGGAATGCCCACCAGCTCTCCATCCGCCATCTGACTGTCGCAGGGTGCATCGCATGCCTGTCGATGGCGCTGGCCGGCTGCGGTGGTTCCGCGCAGGACGCCTCGCATGCGCACGATCATGCCGCCGACGGTGCGCACGCGCACGATCACGGGCAGCCGCCGGCGCACGACGATGCACACGCCCATGTGGATGAGGTGCATCTCACGCCCGAAGCGATTGCGCGATACGGCATCCGAACCGGCACGGTCGCGCGGATCGCGCTGCAGGATTCCGTGCTCGCCCCCGCACGCGTCACCTTCAACGCCGAGGCCATGGCCCATGTCGGGTCGCCGCTGCGTGGTCGCGTGGTGGAGGTGAAGGTTCGCACCGGTGACAAGGTGACGGTTGGCCAGGAACTGCTGGTCATCGAAAGTCCGGAACTCGGCGAGGCCCAGGCCGATCTGCTGCAGCGACGCGCCGCGGTGGTGGCGGCCGGACCCGCAACCGAACTGGCCAAGGCGGCGTGGGAACGGGCGAAGGGTCTGCACGAGCGTTCGCAAGGCATCGCGCTTGGCGAGGTGCAGCGTCGCGAGGCGGAGTATCGCGGCGCACTGGCTTCCCAGCGCACTGCCGAGGCGGCGGCGACCGCAGCGCAGAACCGGCTGCAGTTGCTCGGCATGTCCAGGGATCAGGTGGAGTCGTTCCTGAAGTCCGCCGAGATTTCCGCTCGGTTCGCCATCAAGGCACCGATCGACGCAACGGTGGTGCAGCGCGAGATCACCCTCGGTGAACTCGTGGGGCCCGACCGCGATTCGCTGCTGGTGCTGGCGGACACGCGATCGCCTTGGGTGATTGCCGATGTCGGCGAGTCCGGTCTTCGTCAGGTGATGCCGGGCGCCAAGGCATGGGTGCGCCTTGGCGCCACTGGCGCGGATCGGTTGGAGGGCACGGTGGTGCTCGTCGCCTCATCCGTCGATCCATCCACGCGCACGGCCGCGGTGCGCATCGAGATCCCCGACGGAGGATCGGCCCTGAAGCCGGGCATGTTCGCGCAGGCGGAGATCCTGGTGCCGGTCAACGGTGGGGCGCAGGTGGTGGTCGTGCCCGATGAGGCGGTGCAGACCGTCGAAGGTGGCCCGGCCGTGTTCGTGCCGGTGAAGGACGAGCCGAACACCTACGCAGCGCGACCGGTGCGCGTGGGCAAGGCCATCGGAGGGATGGTGCCCATTCTCGAGGGCCTGACACCCGGCGAGGAAGTGGTGGTCGCTGGAAGCTTCATCCTGAAGGCGGAACTCGGCAAGGCCGGCGCCGCCCACGAACACTGATCGCCGCAACCGGAAGGAACCGACCATGCTCGAATCCATTCTTCGAATCTCCGTCAAGCACCGCTGGCTGGTGGTCCTCGTGACCACGCTGGTGGCCGCTGTCGGCATGTGGTCGCTTGGCAGGTTGCCCATCGACGCAGTGCCGGACATCACCAACAATCAGGTGCAGATCAACACGGTCGCGCCCAGTCTGTCGCCGATCGAGGTGGAGAAGCAGGTCACGTACACCATCGAGAACGCCCTCGCCGGCATTCCCGGATTGCAATCCACGCGCTCGCTGTCGCGCAACGGTTTCGCGCAGGTGACGGCGGTGTTCGACGATGACGTGAACATCTACTTCGCGCGCCAGCAGGTGAACGAGCGACTCGCGGAGGCGAAGGACGCGCTGCCGCCCGGCGTGGAGCCGGTCATGGGGCCGATCGCGACCGGGCTCGGCGAGATCTACATGTACACGGTCGAGTTCGAGCATCCGCGCGGCGAAGGCGCCATGGTCACGCCCGGCATGCCCGGTTGGCAGCCCGATGGCACCTATCGAACCCCCGAAGGCCGAACGCTCTCCACCGATCTGGAGCGTGCGTCCTTCCTGCGCGAAGTGCAGGACTGGATCATCCGTCCACAGCTGAAGGGGGTCCGCAACGTCGCCGGCGTGGAGGCGATCGGCGGATACGTGAAGCAGTACCACGTGCAGCCGGATCCGCTGAAACTGGTGGCTTTCGGCCTCGCCTTCACCGATGTCATCGACGCGATCGAGCGCAACAACATCTCGACCGGCGCGGGATACGTGGAGCACAAGGGCGAGAGCTACCTGGTTCGCGCCACGGGCCGCATCGAGCGCCCCGAACAGGTGGAGGACATCGCCATCGTCACCCGCGCCGGCGTGCCCATCCGTGTGGCCGATGTGCTGATGGATGGCACGCGCGTCGGCATCGGACGCGAGTTGCGCACCGGCTCGGCCAGCGAGAACGGGGAGGAAGTGGTGGTGTCGACGGCCATCATGCTGTTGGGGGCCAACAGCCGGCAGGTGGCGGCCGATGTGGACGCGAAGATGGCGGAGGTGCAGCGATCGCTGCCGCCCGATGTGCGCGCGAAGACGGTGCTCAATCGAACCAAGCTGGTCGACGCGACGATCGCCACGGTGCAGCGCAATCTGCTCGAAGGCGCGATCCTGGTGATCGTGGTGCTTCTGCTGCTGCTCGGCAACGTCCGTGCCGCGATCATCTGCGCCCTCGCCATCCCGCTGTCCATGCTCATGACCGCCACGGCCATGGTGCAGGGCAAGGTCAGCGGCAACCTGATGTCGCTTGGCGCGATCGACTTCGGTCTGATCGTGGACGGTGCGGTGATCATCGTGGAGAACTGCCTGCGTCGTCTGGCCGAGCGTCAGCATCGCGAGGGTCGCACGCTCGCGCTGTCGGAACGGCTGCACGAGGTGATGGCCGCTTCGAAGGAGATGATCCAGCCGTCCGTCTATGGCCAGGCGATCATCGTGACGGTGTATTTCCCGATCCTCGCGCTGACCGGCGTCGAGGGCAAGATGTTCCATCCGATGGCGCTCACGGTGATCTTCGCGCTGCTGGCGGCATTCGCCCTGTCGCTCACGTTCGTTCCGGCGATGGTCGCCATCCTCGTGTGCGGGCAGGTGAGCGAGCGCGAGATGCCGCCCATCCGCTGGGCCCGCGCGATGTATGCGCCGGTGCTGGCGTGGTCCGTGCGGCATCGATGGGTGGTCACGGGGTGCGCCATCGGTGCGCTGGGCATCTCCGTGTCGCTCTTCACGCGTCTGGGTCAGGAGTTCGTGCCCACGCTCGACGAGAAGGATCTGGCGATGCATGCCATGCGGGTGGCGTCCACCGGCATCACCCAGTCCCAGTCGATGCAGTTCGATGTGGAGCGGGCGGTGTCCAGCATTCCGGAGGTGGCGTTCGTGTACTCCAAGACCGGCACCGCCGAGATGGCCACGGATCCCATGCCGCCCAACGTCTCCGACACCTTCATCATCTTCAAGCCGCAGTCGTCATGGCGCAGCGAGGCCGAACTCGACGCGGCGATCCAGGCTGCGCGACACGCGCAGGAAGGCGTGGCTGGGCACGGTGATGCGCACGCCGGACATGCCGATGACGAAGCGGCATCCGAAGTGCGGATCGAGGGGCACAAGGGCAAGTTGATCCAGTTGATACAGCTCGCCGTTGCAGGCGTGCCGGGCAACAACTACGAGTTCACCCAGCCGATCCAGATGCGCTTCAACGAGCTCATCTCGGGCGTGCGTGGGGATGTGGCCGTGAAGGTGTACGGTGACGACTTTGCCGCCATGGAACGGACCGCGCAGCAGGTGCTGACGGCGCTGCAATCCATCCCGGGTGCTGCCGATGCCAAGGCGGAGCAGACGGAAGGACTTCCGGTGATGACCGTCGACATCGATCGCGGTGCGATCGCCCGGTATGGCCTGTCGGTGCATGATGTGCAGGAGGTCGTCGCGGTTGCCATGGGCGGCCGCGAAGCGGGCCAAGTTTTCGAGGGCGACCGACGGTTCGACATCGTTGTGCGCCTGCCGGAGGCGCTTCGTGCGCGGCCAGACGCCATCGAGCGCCTGCCCATTCCATTGCCACGGTCCGCCGACGAGACGGATGATCGGGCAGACGGGGGTCATGACCGCATCGGCCAGCCACATTCGGCGCATGCCGACTTCGTTCCGCTTGGCAGCGTGGCTCGTCTGGTGGTGGAGGAGGGAACCAGCCAGATCAGTCGCGAGAACGGCAAGCGACGCATCGTGGTGCAGTGCAATGTGCGCGGCCGCGATCTTGGATCGTTCGTCGACGAGGCGCAGGCCAAGGTGGCCGCGCTGCCGTTGCCCGCAGGGCAGTGGATCGCGTGGGGCGGGCAGTACGAGAACCTTGTCGCCGCCAAGCATCGTCTGCTGCTCGTGGTGCCGCTGTGCTTCATGCTGATCTTCGTGCTGCTGTTTTCCACCTTCCGAAGCGTCGTGTACGCGCTGCTGGTGTTCACCGCGGTGCCGCTCGGACTCACCGGTGGAATCGCCGCGCTCTGGCTGCGCGACATGCCGTTCTCCATCTCCGCCGCCGTCGGGTTCATAGCGCTTTCGGGCGTGGCGGTGCTGAACGGTCTCGTCATGGTGTCGTTCATCAACCAGCTGCGTCGCGATGGCATGTCCGTCGAGGACGCCGTGCAGCGTGGATGCATGGTTCGCCTGCGGCCGGTGCTCATGACGGCGCTCGTCGCGTCACTGGGATTCGTGCCCATGGCGCTGGCGCATGGCACGGGTGCCGAGGTCCAGCGGCCACTCGCCACCGTGGTGATCGGTGGCCTTCTCTCCAGCACGCTGTTGACGCTCGTGGTGCTGCCCGCGCTGTACCGCATCTTCAGCGCCTCGCGCGCGTGATCACTGCACGCTCGGCAAGCGTGCCCTCATGCGGCAGGATGCCGCGGTGACCGTCACCTGCCTCGCGGCACCGTGCATGGTGGCCTCGAGCCTGTCCGGCCTCCGCACCACCGACTTCATGCATCGCCCCATGCGTAGAAGTCGATGCTGCACACTTCCTGAAAGCCGAGCTTCACGCAGATCGGCGCGGAAGTCTTGCGATCACCCTGCAGCACCGCCGTGTCCTTGCCCATCGCGCGCGCATCGGACAGTCGCGCGGCCATCATGGCCGTGTAGATGCCGTGGCCGCGGTGTTCGCTCAGCGTGGCTGCGCCCTGCATGATCGCCACGCTGCTGCCGCGATGCATGAACATGCTGCACACCGACACCGGTCCCTGCACGCCATCCAGGTACGCGAGGTAGTGATTGCCACCCTCGACCAGCGGCAGCACATCGCAGTACACGTCGGCCAGCGTCTCGGGCATGGGGTAGGCGTGTGCGTACAGGCGAACCACCTCGCCGCGATCCGCGGCGGTCGCCTTTCGCACGGTCACCGCCGGGTTGCACCGAAACTCGCGCTGCAGGTCGGTCAGCACCAGCCCGGCCTGTTCGATCACGCGCTTGAATCCGGCGGCTTCAAGCCTGGTCACCAGATCCACCGGCGTGGAGGATGGATTCACCCACCAGCCAACCATGTGGCCGCGCGTGCCGAAGAAATCCTGCACCTGCGCGATCACGGCGTCGGCGTTCGCCTCGGTGAGCGTGGACACACCGATCATGTTGCCGAACACATGCGACACCTGCGGCGTGGCATGCGCGCGAACGCCAGGAAAGCGGGGCAGATCCCAGCGCCCTGGCACCTCCGGAAACTCGAACATGCTGTTCTCAAGAGCGTGCAGGATCGATTGCTGGGTTGCAGTCATGAATTCCTTTGCGTGGGATGACTGGGCCGAGACACGAAACCGGAGCGTACTCCGTTGGTCCGTTCACCCGAACGCATGGGCGGACCAGCGCGCGCAAAAACGGTTGCGCTGCATTCCGCCCGTCTCTGCGTGACAGCCCAGAGATCAAGGTCCGCCCCGGCGCACACTCAGCTGCGTCGATCAATCGGCCGCCGCACCCAACGGATGGCTTCCACATGCGTGCCGCCACCCTCGGGGCAGTGGACCTTCGTGGAATCCATCAGGCGTCGCACGGCGGGCAGGCCAAGTCCCAGTGTGCCGCTGGTGCTGAATCCATCGCGAAAGCAGGCTTCCACATCCGCGATCCCGGGTCCCTGATCGATCGCGCGTATGCACACGCCTTGCTTGCCATCCTGGAAGAGCGGCTCGACGCGGATCACGCCATGTCCGGCGTACTTCACGATGTTGCTGGCGAGTTCCGACACCACGGTGCCAAGCAAGGCACGCTCGTCGTGGGGGAAGGCCTGCAGGCACCGGGAACTCTTGGCAACGGCCATCGCTGCCAGCGTGGCATCACTGTTGTGCCGAATCGCGAACTCCAGCGCCGCCTCCGGTTCGGGCGTCATGCTTGCGCTGCGGCGGCTGCCTGCGCATTCGTCTTGCGCAGGGCGATCGCAAAGGCATCGCGCAGCGTGGCGGTGGTGCGCACCTGGCCCACTTCCACGCCCAGTTCGACCATGGTGCGAGCGATGGCGGGGGACAGGCCGGAGATCACGGTTTCGCAACCCATCAGCTGGGTTGCCTTGGTGATCTTCAGCAGCTGGTTCGCCACCGCGGTGTCCACGGCCGGCACGCCGCTGATGTCCAGCAGGAACACCTTCGAGCGTGTCTCGTTGATGCGCTCCAGCGTCTTGGTCACCGCATGATCCGTGCGGGTCGAGTCCACCACGCCGATCAGCGGCAGCAGCAGAATCCCGTCCCAGATCGGCATCACGGGGGTGGACATCTCCTCCAGCGTGCGATTCAGCTCCTCGCGCACGCGCTCAGCCTCGCGCACCTGCTTCAAGGCGATTTCGGTGTTTCGCGCCGACTCGACCTTCTCGGTGATGTCGGTGGCGAACTTCACCACGCGTTCGACACGACCATCGAGGTCGAAGACGGGGTTGTAGTTCGCCTCCAGCCAGACGGTCTTTCCGCCCTTGGCAAGGCGATGGAACTGGCCGGACTTCACCTTGCCGGAGGCCAGGTCCTTCCAGAAGCTCGCGTACTCGGCCGTTCGTGTCTCTTCGGGCGACACGAACACGCGATGGTGCTGGCCCACGATCTCGCCTTCGGTGTATCCCATCACCGCCAGGAACGCGGGGTTCGCGCCAAGAATGGTTCCGTCGGGTTTGAACTCGATCACCGCCATGGAGCGATCGATCGCGTCCAGCTTGGCCGCATCCGCAAGAGCGGTCTTCCGCGCTTCCGTGATGTCCTGCGCAAACTTGATCACGGACACGGTCTTGCCGTGTGCGTCCTGCACGGGGGTGTAGCTGGCCTCAAGCCAGATCGTGGAACCACCCTTGGTCACGCGCTCAAACTGCCCGGACTTCGCGGTGCCTGCGGCGAGTGTGGCCCAGAAGTCCCTGTACTCCGGCTTCGCCGCTTCGTCGGCCTTCAAGAAGATGCGATGGTGCTTCCCCTCGATGTCCTTCAGTGCGTAGCCGGTGGCCGCAAGGAAGAGTGCGTTGGCACGCACGATGGTGCCGTCCGGCTTGAACTCGATGACGGGCATCGTTTTTTCAATCGCATGCACGATCGCATCGCTGAGGGAAGAACCTGACGGGGTGGGTTGGTTGGTCATGACTTGTTTCGGGTTCGCGTGGGAATTGGACTGTCTCGTGGGTTGCACCAACCCAGACTGCCCGGGCCGCGCAGAGGGGCGCATTCTGACAACGCCCGCGGCGCATGGATCGTATCGAATCCGAAGCCGGCTTGATCAACAGGCCTTTCGTCATCGTGCGTGCCGTCACGGAGCCCATGCCAAGCATCACGATCCTCCAAGTCGATCGACAAAACACGGGCGCTTTCGCAAA
>CAIPQY010000250.1 GCA_903867275.1 uncultured bacterium
CCAAGAGCCCCTCGACCAACGCGGCCGCCGGTGACAGCACCACGGCTCCGGGCTGGTGCAACGCCTCCTACGCGCACCTGGCGCTGTGGGGCCTGCGCAAGGAAGTTCAGTGGCGCAACACCAACGATTCCACCAAGCCGCTGATGTGCACCCGTGGTCTCGACCCCACCCGTCGCACCGACGCGAACTACTACAAGCTCAGCTACGCCACCGCCCTGATCGGCCCCAAGGACCAGTGGTTCGGCAACTGCACCTACGCCGACAATCACGTCGACCTGATCCAGTCCTTCAAGCCCGAAGGCGTGGTCTACGAGTGCGGCGGCGGCGACGCGACCCGCGACGACATCTTCGATGCCGATGCGGGCCTGAACGTGGCCAAGTGCCTGAAGCTCGGCGGTCCCAACGGCACCACCCAGCTGGCGAAGTCCTCCGGCGACACCTGGCTCGGCATGTTCTCGAACAAGATCGCCGAGACCGCCATGGGCAATCCGTCGTGGGACTTCAAGAACGACGGCACCCAGTGATCGTGCATCCAATCAACCACACCTCGAACCCCACACATTCACGCATGGAACGCAAGGAGAACCCACACATGCGACGCCGCAACGGCTTCACCCTCATCGAACTTCTGGTGGTCATGGGCATCATCTCGCTTCTGCTCGGCATCCTGCTGCCGGCCTTGAACAACGCGCGCGCCAAGGCTCGCGAAACCAAGGACGGCACCCAGGTCAAGCAGGTGCACCAGTCTTGGGTCACCAAGGCGATCGACTCGCCAACGGGCCGCTTCCCGCTGCCCGGCGAGATCAACCGCGTCGGAACCATGGCCGGTCGAGGCAACGAGGACGAGGCCAAGAACGACCACGCCGCGCTGTACTCGGCGTGCGTCGCCATGAACCTGTTCTCGCCACAGCTGCTCATCAGCCCCAGCGAGACCAGCGGTCGTGTGGCGCCCTGCTCCAACTACGACTTCACCAAGTACGACCCGGCCAAGGACATCTACTGGGACGGTGACGTCACCAACCCCTCGGGTTCGACTGCCTGCAACCCGGTGAACCTGACCACGGACCTCGAGGTGAAGAGCAACACCAGCTACGCCACCATGCCGCTCACCCCCCGCGCGGCCACGGCCAAGCGTTCGAACCGTCGCGACAACCACTGGAAGAACAGCTCGGACAGCAAGTTCGCTGCATTCGGCAACCGTGGCGTGAAGAACGGCGCGGAAACCGGCACGGATTTCAGCAACAGCAAGACGCTGGAAATCCACGGCGGCAAGAACTCGTGGGAAGGCAACCTGTGCTTCAACGACAACCACATCAGCTTCGAGCGCACCTTCTATCCGCTGGGCATGGTGTGCGTCCCGGGCGGCATGACCCCGCCGGCGGGTGACACCACCTGCGGCACCAGCACGGGCACCGGCGCCACCGCGCTCGGCCTGGACAACATCTTCAAGGATGATGATGCCACCAGCGCCACCGACTCGTTCCTTGTGCAGCAGCGCAAGGTCGACACGGATGCCACCAAGGCGACCGGCTGGGATTGATCGACTTCGATTTCAACGCGCACGCACAGGGGCTGGCCATGCGGCCAGCCCCTTTTCTTTGGTGCCCCGTGCACTCGTAGACTTGACGCATGCTCGCGTGGCTCAC
>CAIPQY010000251.1 GCA_903867275.1 uncultured bacterium
CCGATGCCTGCGAGAAGCGCGACGTGCGCGGAGAACGCGATCGTGGGAAGCCGCATCGAGGGAGCGTAGCAACGCCCCGCGAAACGCTCCACGATCGATCAGCCGTCCACGTCTTCCAGGTTCACGCCCTTGGTCTCATGCCAGCACAGGAACGTGACAAGACTGGCCACGCCCGCCAGCGGAACGAGGCACCACAGCATCACCGCATTGCCGAAGGCGCTCTGCAGCAGCGGCACAACCAGCACGCAGCTGGCCGCACCCATGCGACCGATGCTGGTGGCGATGCCGTGCGCCGAGGCGCGCAGTCGCGTGGGGAACAGCTCGGCCGGCAGCATGAAGGTGGTGGCGTTGGGCCCGATGTTCAGGCACAGGTTGAACCCGATGAACGCGAAGAACATCAGCAGGACCGGCGTGCGGTCGCCCGGGTTCGCGTGCGCCATCGACGCGAACCAGCCCAGCACGCCCAGCGACGCGGCCATGCCGAGGAAGCCGAACACCTGCAGCTTCATGCGGCCCACGCGGTCGATCATCCAGCAGTTCAGGCCGAAGCCGATCAGCAGCGAAATGCTGAGCAGCAGGTTGGCCTGCGCGGCGCGGATGCAGCCCTCGAGAAATGGCAGGCCGTCCGCCTGCAGCATCTTCTCCAGGATGAATGGCGCGAACATCACGATGGCGAAGTGCACCGCGTCACACATGAACCACGGCACCACCGCCAGCACCGCGTCCCGGCGCATCTTCGGGCTGGCCATCTCCTTCAGCACCTGCAGCGTGGACAGGTTCTCCGCGGGCGGCTGCGCGGCGCCCGGCACGTTCGGCGGCAGCGCAGGCAACGGCGCCGGAGCGATGAAGCGCTTCACCAGTTCGGTGGCCTCGGCGATGCGATCACGCGCCAGCAGCCAGCGCGCGCTCTCGGGCATGCGCAGGCAGAAGATCAGGCCCACAACCGCCGGCAATGCGCCAAGACCGATCATCACGCGCCACGCCTCCACCGAGTTGACGGCGCGGATCGTGTTGGATCCCGAGAGCGAAGCCAGCAGCGCGCCAACCGCCTGGAAGGCGAACAGGCCGATCAGCATGCGGCCGCGAAGCGCCGTGGGCATGTATTCGCTGATGTAGGTGGCGCACACCGGATAGCCCACGCCGATCGCGGCGCCGAGTTCCAGCTGCCAGAACAGGTACGCGTTCAGGCTGGGCGCGGTGGCCTGCATCACGAAGCCGATCAGGAACGCGACCAGGATGGCGATGAACATGCGACGGCGTCCGAATCGATCGCTCAACCGGCCGCCGGCGGTGGCGCCGACCATGGCGCCCATCACCAGCGCCGCGCCCGCGAAACCCTGCTGCGCCGCGGTCATGTCGAAGTGCTTCTGCAGCAGCGGCATGGCCACCGCCGTGATGAACATGCTGTAGCCATCCACCAGGATGCACACGCCCGCGATGCCCCACAGCCACCAGTGCTCGCGACCAAGTCGTGCGTTGTCGAGCGCCAGTTTCAGGGCCTTCACGGCTGGTGTGTCGGTGGGCATGGGGCCGAAGCATAGAGGCATTCGGTTCAGGCTTGATGCAGGAGCTGGAACCCGCCGCGCACTTTCGCCTGATGATGCGAAGGCACTACCCTCGTCCGCATCGTGACGCCGACCGATTCATCACTGCACGACGGCTACCGCGTGCTCGCGCAGGGCGACGGATTCGTGGTGGTGAACAAGGCGTGCGGGCTGCTCAGCGTGCCCGGCATCGGTCCAGAAAAGGCTGATTGTCTTGTGGCGCGCGTGGCGCAACGCTTTCCCGGTGCGCGCATCGTGCACCGCCTTGATCGCGACACCAGCGGCGTGATGGTGCTGGCCACCGACGCCGCCACGCACCGCCGACTCAGCATGGCCTTCG
>CAIPQY010000252.1 GCA_903867275.1 uncultured bacterium
CGGCCCACGTTGCTGTACAGCACCTCGATCTCCATGGCCACGTTGCGGTCCTTGGTGATGCGGGGGCGCACGTTCAGGCCGATGCCCACGGCGATCTGCGTGAAGCTGGCGGTGGTGCCGCCGCTGGTGCCGCTGTTGGTCTGGCCCGACTGGAACGGCACGTCGGAGCCGTCGAAGAACTTGGCTTCCTTGTTGTCGCTGGTGAACACGCGCGGCTGCTGCAGGATGCGCACGTTCGTCTTCTCTTCCAGCGCCTGCAGCACCACGGTGGCGGGCACCGCGAACGCCAGGATGCTCTTGCTCAGGTCGCCTGCGAAGTCGTTCTGTCGCTCGCCGGCAAACATCGCGTTGCTGGTGCCCACGCCGTTGATCACGATGGCGTTGTTGGGATTGTTGGGCTGCACCTGACCGTACGGACCGAACTTCAGACCGAACGCGAACTCGTCGCCCAGCTGCACCTCGGCCAGGATGGCCGCGATCATCACCTGACGGCCGGGGCGGTCGAGCTGCTCGATCACCTTCACCATGCTCTGCTGGATCTCCGGCGGCGCCAGCACCAGCAGGCTGTTCTGGCCGGCGTTCGGCACCACGCGCGTCTTGCCCACCAGCGAGCTCACCTCGGTCTGCTCGCCCGCACCAGCGCCGCGGCTGTTCTGCCACGGGAACTTGATCTCGCCTGCCGAACCGGAGGTGGTGGCGCCGTTGGGGCCGCCCGCCAGCGAGCTGCTGCTCGTCGCTCCGGTTCCGCCCGTCGTGCCGCCACCAGCGGTCTGGAAGTCGATGCCCGTCAGGCCTTCCTGCGGCGGCTTGATGCCCGTGCCGGAGCCGGCCTCGGACAGCAGCGCGTTCAGGATCTCCGCCACCTGCACCGCGTTCGCGTGCTTCAGATCAACGTTCAGCGGAAGACCGCTGTTCAGCGGCTGGTCGATCTGGCTGATCAACTGGTCCAGCCACTTGAAGTTGTCCGGCGTCTTGGTCACCACCAGCAGGCGGTTCGAGTCGGGATACGCCTCGATGCGGAAAACATTGGTCACCGCCACGTCCGCTCCACTCGTGTCTCCACTGCCACCACCACCGGCGCGTGTTTGTCCACCGGTCTGGCGCTGTCCGGCCGCGCCGCCCGCCGCACCGCCTGAGAAGGGGCGCGAGGTTCGGCTACCACCACCGCCGCCGCCGCCTTCCAGCAGCGAACTCAGCAGATCCTTCACCTTCAGCGGATCGGTGTACTTCAGGTCATACAGGCGGAATGGTTCTCCGTCCTTGGTGATCGGCACATCCCACGCCGTCTTGATCAGGCGCTCGATCTCGCGCATCACCTCGGGTTCGGCGCGCACGGTCATGGAGTTGGTCGCCGGAAGCACGGTCACCACCAGCTGCTCGCTGGTGCCGCGGATCAGGCCCTCGCCGCTCGAACCGCCACCCTTTCGTGCCTGACCACCGGGCTGGCCGGGTTGCCCGGGTCGTGCCTGGCCCGGCTGCCCGCCCTGAGCCCCGCCTGCCGCGCCACCACCCACGGTGCGTGGCGCGAACAGCTCCTGGATGATGCTGCTGATCTGCGTCGCGTCGGCGTACTCGAGCCGGAAGGTGCGCGTCTGCACATCCAGATACGCGGGCACATCCAGCAGGTCGATCAGGCGCTGGAAGCGCTTCGCCAGGCCGATGTCGCCTTCCATGATGATCTGGTTCGAGTTGCCGTCCAGGCTCACCTGCGCGTAGTCGGGCACGTTGTCCTGCAGACGGTCGTACACGTTCTGCGCCTTGGTGTGCTTGATCTTGAAGATCTTGATGCAGATGTTGCCGTCCTCGGGCTGCTCGTACACGTTCACTTCGGGGCCGAGCACGGTGACGGGCTGCAGCTTGCTCACCTCGGTGAGCAGGTCGATCATCACCACCTTGTCGGTTTCAACCACGCCAAGGCCGGCCAGACGGAACGCCTGGAACAGCAGGTCGAGCGCATCCTGACGGCTCACTTCACGATCCATCACCAGCGTGATGGTGGTGTTGCGAACCTGCTGCAGGCGCGTCATCACCGCCTTGCCGGTCGTTTCCACGATGAACGGGATCGTGTCCTCGATCTTCGTTTCCTTGAACGA
>CAIPQY010000253.1 GCA_903867275.1 uncultured bacterium
CCGGGCGCACGCAGGTGCACATCCAGCGGCACCTGGAACGACACGGTGAATTCATCGACGCGCTTGCCCATGTACTCGGAGGCCTTGCTCTCCGACACGGTCACCGCCTCGAATGCGGGCGCGGCAGCCAGCTTGCGCTCGAATTCCATCAGGTCGGCGTTGCTGGCGGCGTAGCCCTTCAGCATGACGATCATCTGCCGAGGTGCATCCTCGGTTTCGAGTCGGAGTCCGGCCAGGGTGACGTGTTCTGGAAGCATGTGGGTCAGGGTTGCGAGCACCGCCGATGCACAGATGGGCGGCACCAGGCCATCGGTCAAACGCAGGGCCCGCTCCAGTTCGGAATGCTCGGAAGCCATCCGATCCATCACTTCGTCCACCCCGGGCACGTTGGCCGCCAACTGGGCCCCCACCAGACGGTCGGCATCGGCCTGCCTGGCGCTGTTCCAGCTGTGGATGCTCACGCCCACGCTCAGCACCAGCAGCAGGGCCGCCAACAGGCCACTGCGGCGCTTGGCGCGCTTCGATCGCACCGTGCGGCGCAGGTCGTCCGGCAGGAAATCGATCAGCGTGGGGTTCATGCCGCCCTCCGCAGGTTCGCGGACTTCATGTCGACACTGGCGGCACCCAGCGCGCTGGCCCAGGCCTCGCCAGAGAGGTTCGGCGTGCCGCCCATCCAATGATCGCTGGCAGCCGGCTGCACCGTCAGGCCGCACACGCCTCGCAGCGCGTCAAGCAGCGAGTCGTCGCCGGCTGCCGGGCCGGTGACCAGCATGCGCGCAGGCCACGCGCTGTCACCGGTTGCATGGCGAAGACATCGAAGCGTTTCCTCCGCCAGGCAGCTCCAGCGCCACGGCGAGACGGCGTCGACCGGATCGAGCGGAATCGAGTCGGCGTCAGGCGTCGGAGCCGGGCGCGATGGCGCGCTGGCAGCAACCTGCCAATCACCCTGCATGCAGCGCATCTGCACCAGATCGCCGTCACGCAGCAGCATCAGCGTGGCCACGCGCGCCTCGATCTGCAGGCACGCCACCAGTCCCAGCTGCGACTCGCCCTGCCAACGCTCGATGCCCCGAAGCGCCGCCAGACCGGCGTGCTCCACGCTGCTCGGCGTCAGGCCCGCATCCATCGCGAGCGCGGCTGCCTGCCGAATGGTCGTCTGCGGCACAGCGAACAGCATCACGCTGCGCCGGTCCGTCGAGGCCGCATCCAGCACGGTGTGGTGGATCACCACATCGTTCTCCTCCACGCCGAAGCGATCCAGCGCCTCGAAGCGGGCGCTGGCCCGCAGTTCCTCGTCGTTCATCGCCGGCAACTGGGTGAGTTCGGTGCGGAAGGCGTCGCCCGCGATGGTGATGCGGCACGCCGCGCCACGCAGTCCATGCTCGCGCACGCGCTCGGTCAGTGCCTGCACGAGTGAAGCGGGCGCTGCGCGACCGGGCTCCAGCCTCGGAAGCGTGCAAGCCGCGGTGCGGCGCCATCCTCCGCTGCCTCCCAGCACCAGCAGTCGCGTCGCATCGGCACCGAAGTCCAGTGCCACGGCCCTGGTTCCGGCTGCCAGCATGTTTCGCCATTCCTTCATTCCGTGCCTCCTCGCGTTGCGGATGTGCATGCGGGACAAGCCCGCTCAAGCCCGAGAAAGATCGAGGGACCCCGTTTCCGAGGTCCCTCTTCTCTGTGTCGTTTCAGGTGGCCCTCTCAGGCCACGGACCGTGCGTCGTCAGCCCGTTTCAGTTGGCCGGCGTGAACTTGTTCTCGCTGGCGCTCCAGACCCAGCCCTTGCCGCTGTCGACCTGGTTCGCAAGATCGGCGGCACTGCAGTACTTGGCCGTCACCAGCGCGTTGAGGGCGGTGGCCGAATACTCGGTGCCATCGGTCAGCGTGATGGTGGCGCCACCGGGCTTGAACTGGTTCAGGCGCGTCACCATGGTGGTGATCTGCGAGGCGCGTGCCACCGCTGCGCTGTTGTTGGCGTCGCTCAATGCACCGGTCACGCCCGGGATCACCAGGGCCGCCAGCACGCCGAGGATCACCACCACGATCAGGATTTCGATGAGCGTGAATCCGCGACGACGACCGCCGCGCTTGGTTCCGTAATTGGTGCTGCCGTTCTTCGTGGTGTTGTTCGTGTTCGACATGTTGCGTGTCCCTTTCAAAGAGGTGTTCCGTTCATTTCCGACGCTGTTCAGACGATGGATTTCAAGTGACTGTCTGCAAACCTGTTGTGCCGCGAAATTTCAAGTTTCCTGTTCCATTTCGCGCCATACGAGATTGCGCTTCAGAGGGGGTATCGGATGGTCGAAACAGGTCCTTGAGATGCAATCACGAATTTCCATCCACCTTCCTGCCGCCCGCCGCGGCTTCACCCTGATCGAGGCCATGGTGTCCATCGTGGTGGTGTCCATGGTGGCCAGCGCAGGCGCACTGGCGGTTGGCGTATCCAGCGCCACGCAGCAGGAGTCGCAACTGGCGCAGCTGGCCACGCAGGCCGCGCAGCAGCAACTGGCCTATCTGCTGGAGAAGCCCTACGACAGCATGTCCACCTATGCGGGCACCGAAGAGGTGGGACGCATGCTGGCCCCTCCCGCCGGTGGCGGCGTGGATCGAACCACCCTGCTCACGGGCACCTGGAGCAAGCTCGGCCGACGCACCACGCTGGTGAACGAGCCGTTCACCTTCACCCAGTACGCCGGCTTCGTGGTGGAAGGCACGAGCATCCGCGTGGAGGTGTTCGGACCGGATGGCACGCTGTACGCGTCCATCCAGCGCCATCGCAGCAAGGAGAGCGGCACATGAAGCGCAACGGCTTCACGGTGATCGAGCTCCTGATCGCGTCGGTGATCACCAGCATGGTGGCCGCCGCCGTGATCAGCACCATGAAGGCCGTCACCGGCAGCATGGAGCAGCAGGATCTGGCGGCCGATGCGATGGCGCGCGCAGCGCGTGCCGAGGCACGCATTGCGGATCACGTGAATCGCGCGCGACTGGTGCTGGCGCAGGACGCCGACGAGGTGGCCCTGTGGCTGCCGACCGAACCGTTCACCTCGAGCGCCACCAACACCCGCGACTACGACGCCATCAACGCCAACGAACTGGCCTGGTACGTGATGGACGCATCCACCGGCAACCTCACCCTGAAGTACCTGACCAACAGAAGCGATCGCACCACCTACGGCCTTTCAACCAATTGGTCGTCCCTGCGCACCACGCTCCAGATGCAGCAGAAGCTGACCTCGGTGTGCGTCATCGAGGGACTCGCCGCAGGTCATTTCCGCGTTGAAGACGCCGATCCGTGCAGTTCCGGACGCTTCACCTTCGATGGCGCCATGACCGACGCGCGCGGCGGACTCGCCTTGCAGCTCGGCGGACCGCTCCCGAACCGACAGAGGCACCCGGACTGCCCATGAACCGCGCATCACGCCATCTCCACGCCCTCAGGCGTGCCCACAAGATCAAGCTGGCGGTCTCATCGCTGATGATCGGCGCAGGCGTTCTCGCTGTCCCGCCGGCTGCGATGGCGGAACG
>CAIPQY010000254.1 GCA_903867275.1 uncultured bacterium
CGACCGACGCTGCGCCCGAACTACGGGGCGGAGCAGGATTTCGGCAAGAAGACGCTCGCGGAGCGACGCTTCGGCGCGGAGAAGCCCGACGAGGAAACGCCGGTCGCCGACGCGGCCGCGCCAACACCCGCCTCCATTCCGCAGGAACCCTCGCTCGGCGACGAACCGCCCGCGAAGGCCGTGGCAACCGACACGGCGCCGCCTTCCGAACCCGCTGCCGACACCACGAACGCGGCCGCGAATGCTGGTTCGAAGGTGGTGTCATCGCTGAAGGGTGGCAGTCGTTCCACCGGCAAGAAGATGGGCGAGGCGTCCACCGACGCAGCGTCAACATCGAGCGACGGCGCCGCCAGTGGTCGCGGAAGCCGTCGCAGCGGATCTGGCGGCAGCGGCGCCGGTCTGGCCAAGCGAAGCGAGCGCACGCCGGGCTCCGCCGACTCCACCGTGCCGATTCCAGAACCGCTCACCGACGAGCAGATCGCGGCCATGACCAAGAGTCAGGCACTGGAAGCCGTGAGCAAGGTGAGCCAGGCGCGCAACAGCGGCGCCGTGGATGACGACACGAAGAAGCGCCTGAAGAGCGAGTTCGACAAGTTGATGGCCAAGATCCGGGCCGGAGGTGGCGGATGAAGATCAACTGGAAACTCGATCTGGATCTGCAGCGCCATCCCGCCATGGCGCGCTTCCGCTCGATGTCGCTCGGTGGCCGAATAGGCGTGATCGCCGTCGTGTTGCTGCTGGGCTGGGTTGCGCTGGAACAGTGGAGCTGGAGCTGGGCACGCGCCTGGAGCGAGCAGGCCGATCGCATCGAGCAGGCGCTGAGCGATTCGCGCGCGCTTGCGAACGAAGCCGACCCGCAGGCAACCGCGGGCGCCGAACTGTTCGGCCCGGTGGAACCTCCGGTGGGCGAGAGCGAGGGCGCGGAGCAGATGGCGCAGGCCGTGGTGGAAGTGGTGAAGAAGCACAGCACCAACAACTTCAGCTACGACGCGCAGCGGGCCAGCGCGCGTCTGGCAGGCGGCACCGCGACGGCCGGCGGACAGCGCCTGTCCAAGGTGAGCGGCGAGGTGCAGTTCGAAGCCACGCCCGAAGAGGCCGCGAAGATCATCGCCGACCTTGAAGCCAGTCCCGCCATCGAGGGCATCAGTTCGCTGGGCTTCCAGCGACGCGACGGCGAGCGCAAGCTGGTCGTGCGGCTCACGGTCGAGGCCTGGGTGTTCGCAGCCCGCAGCAATGGGAGGATGGGTTGATGCAGCGTCCCGAGTGGCTTCGATTGCCCGTCGGGGTGCGCTGGACGCCGGCAACCGGCGTGGGCGCAGCCGCCGTGATGGTGCTGGCGGGATACGCGCTGTGGACGGCATCCGGACTGCTGGGGTCGATCTTCACCTTCGGCAGTTCAAGCGAACCGTCGGAAGGACTGACCGACAGCCTGAAGCGGCACGAACAACTTGCCACGGTGGATGCGAAGCGGTTCAACGGACGCAGCGCGTTCTTCGCGCCACCAGCGCCCGTTCGCAAGGCACCCAAGACGGTGAAGCCGCCTGAACCGCCCAAGCCGCCCCCGCCGCCACCCACACCCTCGGCCCCACGCGAGTACGCCGGCCCCAAGCCGATCGGTGCCGTGGGATCTCTGGTGTTCTTCGCCGACAACAACCAGATCCGTGTCGGCGAGGAGAAGAGCGGCGTGAAGGTGCTTTCGAGCGAGGCACCCTGGAGCGTGAAGTTGGCGCATGGCGGCGGCGAGTACGACGTTCCGCTGTGGACCAAGGGCAAGGAGGAGTTCTTCAATGGCGACTGGAGTTCGCTGAAGGCCCCCGTTCCGGGCATTGAGCCGGCGGGATCCGGAAAGTCCGGGACGCCCTCAAGTCCTTCTCCAGCAACGGGTTCCGCAGCGCCTTCGATACCGCCGCCGGGCGGCCGCATGGGCCCAGGCATGCCCGCTGCGCCCGTGCCGCCGACTCCCCCGACCGGCGGCGCCAGCGACGCACCGCAGCCGTCCACCACCACCGCCCAGGCGCCCGCCGGGGCGAACAACCCGTGGACCAGTGAGCACATGGCGCCTCCGAACGCGCTCACCCCCGAACAGATCAGCGGCATGAGCCGCGCCGACGCTCAAAGCTCGCTTCAGGCGGTTTCGCGGGCCCGCCAGAACCGCAATCTCGATGCGGCCACACGGGAGCGCCTGAATCAGGAGTTCCAGCAGCTTTCGAACCGAATGAATGAGTTGGCGAAGGGGCAATCGGGCCCGCGCTGAGCCGTTCGCTACCCACCCTGCCGGGGTAGTCTTTCGGCCACCAGCGGCGGTGATCGAAATCCTCACACGGGCTCCCGTTTCGCCGACTCGGCGTCACGGACTCGCAACCTTTCGGACTCGCAACCTTTCGGACTCTCACGGAGAAACGACTGTGCCAAGAAAGCATGACCTGCACGACGGCCTTCGCCTGATGCCCTTGGCTGCCATGCTTGCGCTTGCGCCAGCACCCGTGTGGGCACAGGCCAGCACCGGCCGACCTGCGCGCCCTGCACCAACTCCGCAGCCGACCGCGACGCAGGATGACGCACCAGCGACGGCGCCGAAGGCCCCCTCCGCACCAGCGGCCACGACAACCAACCCTCCCGCGACCTCTGTACCGACCGCAGCCGCGCCCAGCGCACCGGCGCCCGACGCCAAACCAGCGAAGCCGTCCGAGCCAGCCTCGGCTGCCGCCGCCCCACAAGCCACCGCACCAACAGCGCCCGCCGCTGCAGCGGCCAAGACCGAAGCACAGGCCCCCGCCGAGCCCGCGAAGAGCAGTGCGCCCGCCGCGGACGCAAAGGCGCCCGTGCCAGCACCGGTGGTGGTGACGCCCAAGCCTGCACCGGCGGCGCCCGCCAAGCCCGCTTCGCAGCCCGTGCCCGCGCCAGTTCCCAACACCGTGCCCGCCGACACGCTGCAGATGGAAGGCGGCTACCTGCGTGGCGCACCGCCGGAGCAGATGCGCGCTTCGCGTCGCGTGGGTTCCGACGAGAAGGTGAAGCTGTCGTTCAAGGAAACGAAGATCGAGGACACGATCCCGTTCATCGTGGAAACGACCGGCAAGGCGGTGATGACGCGCCTGCAGCAGGTTCGCAACACCACCATCACGCTGGTGATGGATCGCGACGTGAGCCGTCAGGATGCGCTCGACCTGCTGTTCCAGGCCTTCCGTCTCGCCGGTCTCGGCGTGGTGGAGACGGACAAGGTGGTGATGATCGACCTGCTCACCGAGGTGAGCAAGCTGCAGCCAGTCACCGTGCTCGGCCCCGAAGTGAACGTGTACGAGCAGCCCGAGGACGGCAACATCTGCATCAAGATCTTCAAGATCAAGCACACCAAGGCGCAGAACGTGTAC
>CAIPQY010000255.1 GCA_903867275.1 uncultured bacterium
CCGGCGTAGGTGTTCTGCGTGGAATCGATGTGCGTGTGCACCACCTTGGCGGTGGTCACCAGCGGCACAGGATCGCCTTCGCCCAGCGGCACCTTCATCCAGAACACGCGGTGGCGGCTGAGTGCGCCGGCCTCGGCTGGCGCCACGCGAAGGCCCACGCCACCGCCGCCGATGTTCATCAGCGTGGCGTTGATCGGCGGGCCCACCTGCGGCATCAGGCTCTCCGTTGGCGCGGGCGGCTGCTCACCCTTCTGCAGCGCCTCGAAGGCCAGTTCGTTGGCGCGCTCGGCTGGAATCACGCTCTTGGGGTCGAGCAGCGGCCACAGCGTCACCGTGGGCAGCTTCAAGCCCTGCAGATCGAAACGGTCGAAGCGGCGCTGGCAGCGCTCGATGGCCTGCGGCACGGACAGTCGCAGCAGCTCCATGGGACGCGCGCCGCTGCTGCGCATGCTGCCCAGCACGCTGGTGTCGAAGGTGAAGCGGTTCTGCCCGATCACGAAAGCGGCCACCACGGCCACGCCCGACTGCAGATCGATGCCCTTGCCGAGCGCCTGCGGACGCTCCACCTCGATGAAGTCGTCACCCAGCTGCGTGAGCTTGGTGCGCCACACCAGGTCGGCCTGATGCTCGCCGCTCTCCGGTGCGCTGCGCGCGATCGCAAGCTCCAGGCCACCACCCTTCTCCATCACTTGCTGGAGGCTGCGGCGCCATTCGGTATTGCGACTTCGGCTTGCGGGCATGCGGCAAGTGTACGACCCCGGCGAGCGCTCAGTTGCCGCCGGAACCCTTCGAGCGGATCGTGGGGTCGTACTTCGCGGCCTCGTCGTACAGGTTGCCGCCGGGCGTGGTCGACGGATTCACACCCGAACCACCGCGCTGGATCTCCACCAGCACGCGGCGCTTCGACGGATCCATGGGCAGTTCCATGGTGCTCTGCGCAGTGCCGAATCCGGGGCGCGTGGCCACCATCTCGAAGCGTTCGTCCAGCAATCCGGCGCCGAAGCTGCGCGTCTCCAGCGTGAACACGCCGTCGGCATCGGTGCTGGCCTCGGCGATCACCTCGCGGCGCATGCGGTTGGGGTCGCGCACAAGCTGCACGCGCACGCCGGGCACGCCCTGCACCTGCAGGCGCTGATCGGTCGGATCCACCAGCGAGATGGTGCCGAATCCGCCCTGCACCACGCGGCCCTGCAGCTGGTAGCCGCAGCCGGTCACGGCGGCGAGAGCGAGCAGGCAGAACACGATTCGCGTGTGCATGCGCGGCACTCTAGCAGCCTGCATCGCGCCCTTCGCCTACGCTGCGCAGCCCATGGCCGCCATCGGCAAGCGCAACCTGCTCACCATCACCCGCCAGACGCAGTCCGGCGCGTATCTCGATGGCGGGCCGCTCGGCGAGATCCTGCTGCCGGGCAAGTACGTGCCGCGCAATGCCAAGCCGGGCGTGCAGGTGGACGTGTTCCTGTACCGCGACTCCGAGGATCGTCTGGTCGCCACCACGGAAACGCCGCACGCCATGGTGGGCGAATTCGCCAACCTGCGCGTGACCGACATCCATCAGCAGGCGGGCGCGTTTCTCGATTGGGGGCTGCCGAAGGATCTGCTGCTGCCCTACCGCGAGCAGGGTGGCCCGCTGCGCCTCGGGCAGATGGTGGTCGTGGCCGTGTGCATCGATCCCAACACCGATCGCATCATGGCCAGCGCGCAGCTGACGAAGCACTTCAGTCAGACGCCGCCCGCGTACACGCCCAACCAGAAGGTGAACATCCTCATCTGCGGCAAGACGCCGCTTGGCTGGAACGCCATCATCGACAACGCGCACCGCGGCCTGCTGTATGAAAGCGACGTGGCCACGCCGGTGATGGTGGGCGATCGCATGGATGCCTTCGTGCGTCAGGTGCGGCCCGCCGGCAAGATCGACCTGTCGCTCAACGCCGCGGGCTACGCGCGCGTGGGCCCGCTGACCGAGCAGATCCTGCAGGCGCTGGAAGCCGCGGGCGGCA
>CAIPQY010000256.1 GCA_903867275.1 uncultured bacterium
ACCGTAGTCGCGCGCCCAGATGCTGTTCAGCGGCGCGACGAACGCGCGCACCCTGGACATGTTGGCCCCATAGGTGATGAACCGGTTCGTCATCTCGGTCTGCTGTCCCGAGCTGGTGACGATCACCCACACCTCGGTCTGTGCGTCCACCGTGATGTACTTGGCCATCTGCGCGATGATGTTCTTCCAACCGTTGCTGCCCGAGTAGCCGAACAGGATCGCCTGCGAGGCGCTGTATTCGGTCGTCGCCACGAGCGGGCCGGTGGGCGGCGCGGTGAGCGCCTTGAAGGCGGCGTTGGGGTTCTTGGCGGCCCACTCGATTTCGGCGCCGGTCATGTCGCGGGGCAGTGCGTCGGCACTCGTGTCGCCGGGCATGGCGCTGGAGGTGGTGAGGCAGGCGAGCGAGGCGACGATCGAAAGCAGGTGGCGCATGCGGTCTCCGGGTCGTTGAGTGTTTCGGGTGACGGTTGCACAACCTACCGCCAGCGGAGGTTGGGGCAAAATGGAAATACGCTTTTTTGAACCGCAGCGAGCAGGTTTGAGGGTTTCAGGCGATGTGGGTGGATTGCGGCACCATCAGGTACCGAACCGCCGCTTCCACTGCCGCAGCGGGCATGTGCTGCACCTCGCGATGCGCGCCGGGCTGCGTGATGAGCGGAATGGCCAATCGCCCGCCCAGATGCTGACGGAACTGCTCCAGGCCATCGAGCAGTCGTTGCACCGGCATGAGCAAGCCGTGCGTGGTGGGCAGGCCAAGTGCATGCAGCAGCTGCAGTGTGCGATCGCGCAGCGCGGGCGTGAGCAGCCCAAGCTCGGCGGCGATGCACGCATCAAGCGCGATGCCGATCGCCACCGCCTGCCCGTGCGGCACCTGCCATGCGCTCATCGCCTCCAGTCGGTGTGCGGCCCAGTGGCCATGATCGAGCGGCCGCGCCGAGCCTTGCTCGAATGGATCGCCACCACGCAGGATGTGTTCGCGATGCAGCTCGGCGCTGCGACGGATCATTGGCTGTGCGGCGGCCATGTCACGCGCACGAATGGCTGGCGCGTCGCGCTCGAGTTGCGCAAGCATGTCGGGGTCCTTCAGCAGCGCGATCTTCACCGCCTCGCTGAATCCGCCCAGCCAGTGCTCGAGTGGCAGCGTGGTGAGCAGGCGCTCGCAGCAGATCACGGCGTGCGGCGCACCGAAGGCACCCAGTGCGTTCTTCTGGTTGAAGGCGTTCACGCCCGACTTCACGCCCATGGCGCTGTCATCCTGGGCAAGCGTGGTGGTCGGTACGCGCACCAGCGGCACGCCGCGATGGGCCATGCTTGCGCCGAAGCCCGCCGCATCCAGCACCGCGCCACCGCCGATGGCGATCACGCAGCCGCGCCGGCTCACGCCATGGTCGAAGCATGCGCGCGCCACGCGCTCTGCATGGTGCAGGCCATTCTTGCAGGGTTCGCCGCCGGGCATGGTGTCCACGGCACGCAGGGTCAGGTGTGGGGCGGCCTGCTTCACCACCGCGTGCAGGCGCTCGGCCAGTCCGGGCCAGGCGGCCGACACGCCGCTGTCGATGACGGCCACACAGTTGCCTTCCAGACCTTCAAGTGCCTCGCGCCAGCAGGTGCCATCGCCGTGCAGGGCGTCGGCCACCCACCAAACGCTGTGGCGCGTGGGCACGGACAGGTCGCTGCGCCAGGTGGCAGGGGGCATCCGGCGAGCATAGAGAGGAAGG
>CAIPQY010000257.1 GCA_903867275.1 uncultured bacterium
CGCCTGGAACTCGATCCCTATCCCTTCGATGTGGATCCGCTGCCGGTGGTGCTGCCGGCGCGTGTGGCGAAGTTGCCCGCGGACAAGCCCGCCCACCTGCAGTCATGGTGGAACGCGGCTGAGCCGCAGCCGCTGCACTTCACGCTGTGTCACGCGAAGTCGTAGTGCGGCGTGTCACGCTGCGCGGATCGGCGCGGGATGGTCGATGTTTCGAAGCCGGTTGATTCGACGCGCGCCACACGGGCACTGCGGCTGATGCGAGATCTCTTCCCGTTCGGTGCTCGCGATGCCCCGCTCGGCGCGTTCACGCTCTAGCGTGGGTGCATGGACACTGGCATCCACATCTCAGGCGGTGGTCAGGCGCGCTCGTCGAGTGGAGGCGAATTGCCGCCCACGCGCGCGCGGCGGTGGGTGGGCAATGCGCTCATCGTGGCGTTGATCGCCACCGCCTTCGCGGTCGGTTTCTGGTGGCGCGTGGCATGGGTGCCGGCGATGTTCGCGAGCATCCTGTTCCTGCTGCACCTGCGGCTGTCGCATCTGGAGTGGCGAGCGCACCATCACATCGTCGGGCCGGACATGCGGCTTTCGCCTTGGCCGCGCGCGCAGCAGACGGCGGAGCGCAAGATCGCCGCAAAGACGACGGTGGCCATTCTGGTGTCGCTGATGGCGATGGCGCTGCTGGTGGCGGCCGCGCTCTTCGACTGGCGCTCCGTCGGCATCGGCGCGTTGATGGTGTTCTGCTTCACCATGCTGTTCGGCCTTCCCGTGTGGGCAGCCACGGTGGCGGAAGAAGTGGAAGCTGAGCGGGACCAGGACCAGAAGGGCGGTGCATGATGGATCGCATCGAATCGAAGTCGAGCCGCGTTGCATCCATCGAGGCGCAGGGTGCGCCGTCATCGAGCCAGCCCGTGCATGCGCCTTCACGCCTGCAGGGCATCACGGTCGCCGCCGTGCTCGCCTGTCTTGTCGGCATGGCAGCGTTCGTGTGGGTGGCGGACCGGCTGTGGGGTTCGGTGGGCATGGGTGTGCTGCTCGTGCTCAGCCTCACCGCGGCTTTCGCGCTGCCCGAACTGCTGCTGATCGCGTTCGCCCAGGTGCAGAGCCATGCCGACCCCCGTGACGGTTCAAGCGACGCCGGCTGATTCGCCGGGCGCTCGCGCGCACGCACCGCCCGACCCGCGGCCAACATCGCGCCGCGGACCGGAGGTGACGGTGCGCCTTGGATCGTGTCACTCGGCCTGGTCGCCCTGCGCCGCGTCCTTCAGATCCTTCAGGCTCATGTCGGGGGCCACCATGCTGCGGAACTCCCGGGTGCGGGTGGACACGCTCTGCCACATGTGCCGCGCACCCCTGGCGTGCTTGGGCACGGCCATCGAGTAGTCCGCCTGGAATCCCATGTCGCCGCCGTCGCGGATCGCCGACTCGTCGGCGCTCAGGAACACGAACTGCCATCCATCCTTGCGGCAGTCGCGGATCATCTGCTTCACCTGCGTGCCGGTGAACTCGCGGCTGGAGTTCTCCTGGCCGTCGGTCACCAGCACGAACACGATGCGGGCCGGGCGTTCGGTTGCGGGCATGGCCTGCAGTGCCGCCTTCAGGTCGTTGATGCCGCGACCCACCGCGTCGTACAGCGGCGTGCTGGCCCGAGGCACATAGGTGGCCTCGGTGAGCGGCTGCACCTGGCTGATCGGCGTGAACTTGTACAGCACCTCGTAGGGGTCCTGCGTGTCGAACTGCACCAGCGTCAGGCTGGCGGGGTTGGGCTGCGCCTTCTGTTCGGTCAGGAAGGCGTTGAAGCCTCCGATGGTGTCCTGCCGGATGCTCTGCATGCTTCCGGTGCGGTCCAGGATGATGGAAATGTGCGTGCGATCGCTGTGTGCATTGGTCATGCAATGGTCCCCTTTGGTTGATTGGCGAAACGGTGGTGGCGGAACGGGCGGGCCTGGCCCCGGTGGACAGGCCCTGTGGAGTGGCGGCCACAATAGGCCGCGCGAAAAGCGAAAGTCAAGCGTTGCGGTTCAGGTTGAGCCGCCCCGAGGGTGGCTTCCCCGTAGGGGAAGAAATCTCGACGGCAATCTTGAGCGTGGCAGTGAAGCGGGGGTGTGGCGTGTTCATGCAAGCATCATCGGCGCCAAATCGTGACGCATTTCGGACATGCGCTGGCGGCCCGGCGATGCGCGCATTGAACCGCGATCGCGGCAGGAAATTCGGCCGTGTTTCGAGGGAGTGACTTGCGCGATCGGTAGGTTGCGTGTGGCGGGTATCGGCCGCAGGCAACGCACGCGCCATTCACGGGCGCAGCTGTCGCACGCTTGACCCAGAGGACAATGTACATACACTATACATATGCCCACGATGGCTTCGACTGGGATCCGGCCAAGGACGCGGCGAACCGCGCAAAGCACGGAGTCGGCTTCGACGAGGCGGCGTCCGCCTTCGAGGATGCGCGAGGCATGATCATCGCCGACCCCGATCACTCCACCTCGGAGGACCGATTCGTGCTGCTGGGCTTCAGTGGCCGCGGCCGACTGTTGGTGGTGGTGCACTGCTGGCGCAAGCGTGACGAGTTGATCCGCATCATTTCGGCGCGCTGCGCCCACAGCAGCGAGGCGCGCCAGTACATCCGAAGGCGCTAGGAGCACCGCATGCGACCCAAGTACGACTTCTCCAAGGCCAGCCCCAATCCGCATGCTGCGGCGCTGAAGTCGCCTGTCACCATCCGACTGGATCGATCCACGGTGCAGTACTTCAAGGAGCTCGCCGGCAAGCTTGGCATGCCGTATCAGAGCCTGATCAATCTGTACCTGCGCGACTGTGTGGCCACCCGCCGCACGCTGGACATGCGCTGGCGGCCCGGCGGCGGCACCGGCTGAAAAGCGAACAGGCCCGCTCCGGGGAGCAGGCCTGTGAGTGCCGAAGGGCGGACTCGAACCGCCAACCTGAGCGTTATGAATGCTCCGCTCTAGACCAGTTGAGCTACTTCGGCGAGAGGGAAGATTCTAGCGAAAGCCATGGGTGGCTTGCTAGGGGTGCTTCGCGCGTCGGGATGCGGCCTGTTTGCCGGGCGGTTTGCGTCAGTGCGCCGCCACGGGCGAACCGGTGTTCAGCCAGTGGGCGATGGCGGGCTCGCGAGCGGCATCCGGGTGCTTGCGCACGATCGCCGCCGCCACCAGGCCCATGAACAGCGGCTGCGGGTGCAGCGGACGGCTGGTGAGCTCGGGGTGGAACTGCGCCGCGATGAAGCAGGGGTGATCGCTCGCGCCCAGCTCAAGCACCTGCATGATCGGGTGCTTGGTGTGGCGGCCGCTGAAGTGCAGCCCGGCCGACTGCAGCGCGTCGATGTAGTTGGGCTCCACCTCGTAGCGGTGGCGGAAGCGCTCGCGCACGGTGGTTGCGCCGTACAGCTTGGAGGCGAACGAATCGGGATCCAGCTGCACATCCTGTCCGCCCAGGCGCATGGTGCCGCCCACGATGCCTTCCAGCTTCTTCTGGTCGGGCAGCTCGCTGATGAACGCGTGCGCCGTGGCGGGATCGAACTCGGTACTGTTGGCGTCGCGCAGGCTCAGCACATTGCGGGCGTACTCGATGACCGCCATCTGGAAGCCCAGGCAGATGCCGAGGAAGGGCAGCTTGGTGGTGCGCGCGTGCTCCACGCAGCGGATCTTGCCTTCCACGCCGCGCTGGCCGAAGCCACCAGGCACGATGATGCCGTCCATGTCCTTCAGGGTGGCGGCCACCTTGGCGGTGCTGTCGAGCGCGC
>CAIPQY010000258.1 GCA_903867275.1 uncultured bacterium
CCGATGCCACGGCCAGCTCGGGCATCCTTTCGGTGATCGGTGATGGGCACCCGCAGCAGTGGGTGTACGAGAATCCTTCCCTCTCGCTCGATGATCCGGTGATCACGGTGCGCGTGCGCGGCGACTTCAGCGCGCCCGGCGAGACGCTGACCGTCACGCTGAACGGCCACTACCTGGCCCGCATCTTCACCAGCGGCAGCGACAAGAACGACTGCCGCGCCGAGATGACCCGGCTGATCTGGATGCCGCGCGACGTGTACAACGAGTTTGTCCGCGGGCCGGAGAACACCACGATCGCCATCTTCGACCTGACCGCGTCGGTGGCGGTGAACGCCGACCAGTGCCCCACCGGCAGCTACTGCATGGTGGAGATCGCCTACACCGCCGCCGTCACGGGTGACTGCAACGCCAACAGCCTGCTGGATGTGTGCGAGATCGCGGAACATCCCGAACTGGATCTGAACGGCGACGGCGTGCCAGACGCCTGTCAGGGCAGCTCGCTGGTGTTCGTGTGTCAGGGCGACCTGGACGGCAATCATTCGGTGGATGCCGGCGACCTGTCGCTGCTGCTGGTGAACTTCGGTCGCGCCATGCCGGGCGATCCGTCCGATCTGGACGGCGACGGCATCATCGGCAACCCGGACATCAGCCTGCTGCTGCTGAATTTCGGTCAGTGCCAGTGAGGCGGTGATGGCGCGCTGGGCGCCCGCTCACTTCTTCGGCTTGTCGTCGTACTCCGGCACCGCGCTCTCCCAATCCTTCTGCCACAGGCGGAAGCCGCCCTCGAAGGCGTTGGCGTTGTCGCCGGCGCGGCAGTGGTCGGGCAGTTCCTTCAGGTTCTTCACGTTGCCGCCGCCGATCACGATCTCGTCGGGCAGCAGCGCCGCGTACAGGATGTCGCACACATCGCTCACCTGCTTGCGCCAGCGCTTCTTGCCGAGCTTCTTCAGACCGCGCAGGCCAACGAAGTCCTCGAAGGTCTTGCCCTTGCGATAGGGCATGTGCGCCAGCTCGAGCGGCACCACGCTGTGGTCCACGATCAGGCACGAGCCAAGGCCGGTGCCCAGACCCAGGAACAGCATGCGGCCAGCCTTGTAGCTGCCCACCGCCTGCATGGCGGCGTCGTTGATGATCTTCACCGGCACGCCGAAGTCGGCGTCGTAGTCGAAGTCCACCCAGCCCGGTCCCAGGTTGGCGGGGTTCTTCACCGGCTTGTTGTTGCGGATGGGCGCGGGCAGGCCGATCGAGATGCTGTCGAACTTCCAGCCCGTGGAGAGCTTCTTCACGCCATCCACCATCTGCTTCGGCGTGAGCGTTGGCCCGCTCTCGAACTCGCGCTTCGCGGGTTCGCCCGGAATGCGGATCTTCACGTGCGTGCCACCGATGTCGATCGCGAGCGTGCTCTTCATGGCGGAGCAGATTACCGCGTCACTCGTGGATCGACGCCGCCGGAACCACCCATTCCCTGCAGAAAAGGTGCTTCTTCACGTTGCCCGCGGCCATGTCGAGCAGTTGCTGCGTGGTGTGGCGGCTGGTCAGATCGATGCGGCTGCCGATGGCGCCTTCGGGGGCGGGCGCGTCCATGGGCTGCTGAATCACGATGAAGTCGTCCGGCGAGCGGATGGCGGCGTCGGGCACCTTCCACTCGATCGGGTAGCCACGCACCACCGCGCGCGGCAGCAGGAAGCGATCGAGTTCGGCCACCGAGCGGAAGTTCTCCGGCACCCACACCACATGACCCACCGTGGCCTGTTGCGTGGCTTCATCGAACACGCCGAGCGGCGCATTGAACACCGACAGGAAACTGCTGAGCGACAGGAACACGCCCAGCGTGGCTGGCGCGGCGCACATGGCGGTCCAGCGCGGCTTGATGATGGCCGTGATGGCGAAGCCGATCACCGCCACAAGCAGCGGCCAGTGCCACCACGGGAATGCCTCGGCGCCCAGTTCACGACCGAGCAGCACCGAGATCCATCCAAGCGGCAGCACCACCGCCAGCACCGCGATCAGCGACAGCACGAAGGCGTTGCGGCCCACATGGTGGCAACGCGTGGCCATCAGCACGGCGAGCGCGGGCATTGCCTCGAGCAGGTAGCGACCGCTGCGCTGACTCGGCAGGCAGAACACGATGAAGATGGCGAACACCCAGATCCACAGCAGGCGCTCCTCATCGAGCAGCGTGCGGCGATGCTTCCAGCACTCCACCATCACGCCGAACAGCGGAAAGGCCAGCAGCCCCGCGTTGAGGAACCAGCCGAACGCCAGGCTCCACACGCTGCTGTCGCCCCACGCGAAGTTCTTCACCCATGCGCCAAGGCCCGCGCCCATCTTGCCAACGTTCTCACCCATCACGAACTCGCGCCAGATGGCCGCGGGTTCGGGATCCAGCACGAACCACAGCGAGAACATGCCGAGCGACAACAGCGCGATCCACGCAAGCCCGGGCAGCGAGCGCCGCACGAACGCCCCCCACTGCCAGCCGCGCACATGCATGTGCCACCACGCAAGCCCAACGCCGATCGGCAGCAGCTGCGCAAAGCTCTTGGTGAGCAGCGCCATGCCGGCCAGCACGCCGACAACCGCGGGGAACAGCACCTTCGAGTCGAAGCTGCGCGGCTTCCACCACAGCATGGTGAAGAAGCATGCGAACACCCAGAAGGTCTCCGCCGGATTGGTGAGGAATGGCCGGCCGTATCGATAGCTGCTGAAGAACGCCAGATAGAACAGCGCCGCCAACGCGCCCTTGAACGGATCGCGGCCCGACATGCGCCACGCAAGCAGGCCGCACAGGATGCTGGTCGCGAAGGTCCACAGCACGCTCGGCCATCGCAGCGCCACCAGCGACCAGTGCGCGCCCCAGTCGGTGGTGAGCAGCCCCTGCCAGAACAGCAGCGGCGGCTTGGTGTTCCGCATCTCCTCCATGCCGCTCTGCAGCGGCAGCCACTGGCCAAGCGTGCCGGTGACGCGCGTGATCTGCATGTACACCAGCTCGTCGCCGTTGCGCAGGATGTGGATGGAGCCCAGTCCGTGCAGGTAGGTGCACAGGCCCAGGATGAGTCCGCAGATGATCAGCGGCACGGCCAGACGCGCGCGTTCCAGTCGTGCGGCCTCGGGGTCGATGCCCTCGGTGGCCACATGGCGATAGGTCCACAGGTCGTTCAGGATGAAGTTGATCACGCACGCCACGCCGATGCCGAACAGGTTGGCGGGCAGATAGGGCATCCATCGCACCAGCAGGTTGGTCAGCGTCACCTGCACCACGATGCCGGCCCAGTTGGCGGCCGCGTACTGCAGGTACTGCTGCACGATGGGCAGCTGCTGCGTGCGACCGCGATCCTTCCAGGTCCACTTGCGGTTCCAGTGGAAG
>CAIPQY010000259.1 GCA_903867275.1 uncultured bacterium
CTGCTGCTGCTGGACGAGCCTGCGGCAGGCATGAACCCCACCGAGACGGTGGCGCTGATGGAACTGATCCGCCGCATCCGAGACACGGGCGTGACGGTGCTGCTGATCGAGCATCACATGCGCGTGGTGATGGGCGTCAGCGACCGCATCTGCGTGCTGAACTTCGGCAAGCGCATCGCGGAGGGCACGCCCGAGCAGATCCGCAACGATCCCGCGTGCATCGAGGCCTACCTTGGCAAGGAGGAGCTCGGATGAGCGACGCCATGCTGGTGGTGCGCGATCTGACGGCGGGCTATGGACCCGTGGATGTGCTGCATCAGGTGAGCCTGCAGGTGCATCGTGGCGAGATCGTGAGCCTGATCGGCGCCAATGGCGCGGGCAAGAGCAGCACGCTTCGCTGCATCTCGCGCATCCTTCGAAGCCGTTGCACGCTGCTCGAGTTCGAGGGCCGCGACATCCGCACACTGCCCGCGCACGAGGTGGTTGCGTGCGGCCTTGCGCACGTGCCCGAGGGCCGTCGCATCTTCCCGCGCCTGACCGTGCGCGAGAACCTCGAGATGGGCGCGTATCGTCGCAGCGACGCCGTGGCCATCGCGCGCGACCTCGATCGGGTGCACGGGCTGTTTCCGATCCTGAATGATCGCGCCAAGCAGCAGGGCGGCACGCTGTCGGGCGGCGAGCAGCAGATGCTGGCGATCGGGCGCGCCCTCATGGGCAGTCCGCGTCTGCTCATGATGGACGAGCCCAGCATGGGCATCGCGCCGCTGCTGGTGGCGCGCATCTTCTCGGCGGTGAAGCAGCTGCGCGACGACGGCATGACCATCCTGCTGGTGGAGCAGAACGCGCGCGCGGCGCTGAAGCTCTCCGACCGCGGGTACGTGATGGAGACGGGCCGCATCACGCTGGCCGGCACCGGCGCCGAGCTGCTGCAGGACCGCCGCGTGCAAGAGGCCTACCTCGGCGATTGAGCGGATTCCCGCCGGGTTTCATGCAAAATGAAAGTTTGCTCGGGGACTAGGGATTCGGGTGTCGCCCGGCTACCATCGATTCAGTTCCACCCAGCGACCCATGCGCAACTACAAGCTACGAACGGATCTGAAGCGAGCGGTGATCGGCACCTTTGCGTTGCCGCTCGGCATCGAGCCGCTGAACCTGCCGGCTCCCAATCAGGGCTACACGCTCGAGTTCACCGAGGGCGAGGATGGCGAGCCCGACGGCTGGAGCTTCCACGTGGTGGCCAGCCATGACCGCATGGCGGGTCTGGTGCGCGAGGCCTTCGGTCTGCTGCCCGAGGAGGTGACGCCGATCGCCGAGGTGGGCAGTCGCGACGCCTACCGCAGCATGGACGTGTTCATCGCGCAGCAGCCGCTGCCCTTCGAGCACTTTCTCGAGACATGGGAAGCCTTCGAGCCCGTGATCCTGGAGGACGCCAGCATCGGCGTGGGCGCCAACGCCGAGGATCCCTTCGTGGAGGTGTTCCTCGACAGCTGGAAGGGCCTGCTCATCCACGTGCCCGACGACATGAAGGGGCAGGTGGAGCGCATGCTTCGCCGCCACTCGCTGCGCGAGGTGGAGCACACCTGGCCCGAGGATCTGGACGAGCAGGAGATGCCCTCGCAGGTGCGCGAAGTGCTGCAGATCGAGGATGAGGAAAGCCCCGATCTGGACGAGGTGCTGCTGCAGATGCGCGAGCGCTGGGATCTGCAGCTGGACGTGGATCCAACCGGCAACGTGGATGACGCCGGCCGCGAACTTGGCAACACGCTGTGGTACGGCATCGCGCTGTGCCGACCCGCGTCGCACATGGAGCAGGGCGGCGCCTACGTCACCATGTGGGTCACCGCAGGCAGCGTTGCGGAAGTGGAGCAGCTGGCAGCCGAGCGCCTGGAACACGAAGGTCGCTGGAGCTTCCAGAACTTCTACACGCTCGACCGCGTCGCCTTCGACGAGCGGCCCGAGGAACTCGGCGACCTGCCCATGCGCAACCGCCCCGCGGGCGTGCATCTGGTGTTCGAGGAAGTCTGGTAGTCAGCGCGCGTCGGCGCGGTACAGGCCGTGCCGCATCGCGTAGTCCGCCACCGCAGGAAGCAGCAGATCCGGTCCCGGGCGTTCGCCGCGCGCAAGCATGGCGCGCACGTCGGTGCTGCTCGTTTCCACCGGGTCGATGTCGAGCACGCGCTTGATCCATGCGGCGTTGCCGGTGCGTCTGACCAGTTCATCGCGCAAGGCCGCTGCATGCAGCGGCGGTCGCGGCACCACCACGGGTTCGGCCAGCGTCTCGATGCGCGCGGGCTCGCGCCATGAGCCGAAGTTGAGCGCCTGGTCGCCGCCAAGCAGCAGTCGAAGAAGGGCCTCCGGATGTTCCTGATGCAGCGTCTCCAGCGTGTCCACCGTGTAGCTCACGCCGCCGCGTCGCATCTCTCGATCATCCACCTGCACGCGCGGATCGCCGGCGAACGCCAGTCGCGTCATGGCCAGGCGGTGCTCGGCGGGGGCGGGCGGCTTGCCGGTTCGCTGCGGATTCACGCCAGCCGGAAGCACCAGGATCGCGCCGGCACCGATCGCGTCCGCCGCCGCGGTGGCCATGCGCGCATGCATCGCATGCGGTGGATCGAAGCTGCCGCCGTACACCAGCGTCACCGTGCCGCTCATGCGTGCAACTCCAGCAGCGTGCGATCGAGCAGCCCCGCCGCACTGCGCATGGCGGCGTTCGAGTGGCGCACCATCGACTGCACCTGCGGCCACAGGCGCGGCTTGCACGCCAGGTCCACCGCCAGATTTCGCCAGTTGGTGCCGCCATCCAGGCGCAGCCAGCGCATCACCTCGGCCGGCAGTTCCTTGGCGGCGTCGTCGCTGATGCCGCGGATCACGTTCCAGCGCCAGCCCGTCTCCTGTGCGACGCGCGCAAAGGGTCCGGACTCCATGTCCACCATCGCCGCGCCGGTGCGTTCGGCCACCGCATTGCGCGAGGTCTCGCCCACCACGATGTCGCGCGAGCAGGTGAGGGCCAGTCGCGTGGCGTGTGCAAGCGGGCGTGGCATGTGCGTGAAGCCCTGCTCATCCACCACGCGCTCGCACAGGAATGCCTCGCCCACGCGCGCCTGTGCCCGCAGTGCACCCGCGATGCCCACCAGGAACACCCAGCGTTCACCCGCATGCGCGGCCGCCACGGATCGGATCGCGGCCTCGCATCCGCACCCCACGCCGATCACCTGCAGAACCGCGCCCCGGGCGCGCGCCACGGCCTTCACGCGGGAGGCTTCGTACTGGGTGGGGCACAGGACCAGGGGCTGCATGGCTGCACGGTAGCGGCCTTGAGCGAAATGCGGGGGTGGGCTATGCTTGTCCTCCCTGGCCCCATCGTCTAGCCCGGTCCAGGACACATCCCTCTCACGGATGGGACAGGGGTTCGAATCCCCTTGGGGTCACTTCTCACGCGTGAGACCGATCCGAGCCTGCCACAAGCAGGCTCGCGTCGTTTTTGTGCATTCGCCTCGCAGCACAGGTTTGCGTATGCTTCGCCGCTCGCTTGACCGGCCCCATCGTCTAGCCCGGTCTAGGACACCACCCTTTCACGGTGGGGACAGGGGTTCGAATCCCCTTGGGGTCACTTCCACGCCGTTGCGCGCTCGCCATGAGAATGCTCGCGCGTTGCACGCGGCCTTCTTCAATCCTGAACGGATCGCCTGAGCGGGCGTGTAATCTGCCCCCGCGATGGCACGAGGCGATCAGGTTGGGCCGCGGCTTCCGCCCATCGGCGGGCCGTGGCCACTTCGCATGGCGTGGAAGCTGTTCGCGCCCGTCATCGACCGCATCATCGGACTGCATCTGATCCGTGCCATGCAGCGGCAGTACGACGCCATGCCTGCGGATGTGGCGCCGCTCGACCGACTGAACCGCATCAACCGCATCCGCGGCGTGGTGAGCGACGACGATCTGGCGCGAATTCCGAAGACCGGTTCGCTGCTGATCGTGGCCAATCATGCCTACGGCGGCGCCGATCCGCAGATCATGGCCACGCTGATGGATCGCGTGCGGCCCGACGTGAAGTTCATCGCCAACCGCATCATGGCCGACGTGCCCGTGGTGAAGGGGCGCGTGTTCGCGGCCAGTGTGCTGAACGAGGCGGACGGCGCGGGCGCCAACCGACGCGCCTTGCGACAGGTGATCGACTGGCTGAAGGACGGGCACTGCGTGTGCGTGTATCCCGCGGGCGAAGTGAGCCACATTCGCTGGGGCCGCTGGCATGCCGTGGATGGTCACTGGCAGAACCAGGTGGCCCGCATGGTGCGCGTGACCAACGCCACGGTGCTGCCCATCTTCGTGGATGGCTGCAACAGCTGGCTCTTCCAGGTGATGGGCCTGATCCATCCGATCCTGCGCACGCTGCTGCTGGCGCGCGAATTCGTGCGCATGTCCGGTCGCACCATCCGCATGGTGGTGGGCTCGCCCATTCCATCGGATGAACTGCTCTCGCAGGGCGACGAGAACGACATCATGCGCTACCTGCGTGTGCGCACCTATCTGCTGCGCACGCGCCTCGATCAGCCGCGCCGCAGCGGCCCCACGGTGATCTCGCCGCTGCCGGTGCCCGAGCGGCCGCAGCACGAACCCGCCGAACTGGCCGCCGAGATCGCGGCGCTGCCGCCCGAGGACCTGATGACGCGCTCCGGCGAGCTGGAGGTGTACATGACGCGCAGTGAGCGCATTCCGCTCACCATGCTCGAGATCGGGCGCCTTCGCGAGATCTCGTTCCGCTCGGTGGGCGAGGGCACCGGCAAGGCCATCGACATCGACCGCTTCGACGCGCGCTACATGCAGATGCTGGTGTGGAACGCCCGCACGCACGAGGTGGTGGGCGGCTACCGCCTCGGCTTCACCGACCAGATCATGCAGGAGCAGGGCATCGACGGGCTGTACACCAGCACGCTGTTCCGCTATCCGCCCTCGGCGGTGCATGCGCTCGGTCCCGCGGTGGAACTGGGTCGCAGCTGGGTGGCGCCCGCGTGGCAGCGCCGACCGCTGCCGCTGCTGCTGCTGTGGAAGGGACTTTCGCAGGTGGCGGTGCGCGATCCGCGCTACGCGATCATGTTCGGGCCGGTCAGCATCTCCGACGAGTACCAGAGCATGTCGAAGAAGCTGATCATGGCCTTCCTCGAGCGCTATCGCGAGGTGGGGCCGTTCGCGCAGGCGGTGCGGCCGCGCAATCCGCCCGACAACTCGCCCTTCGTGGACTGGGACGCCGACCACACGCACGCCGTGGTGCGCGACGTGGAGGACGTGGATCGCCTGGTGCGCGAGATCGAGGCCGACGGCAAGAGCGTGCCGGTGCTGCTGCGTCAGTACCTGAAGCTGA
>CAIPQY010000260.1 GCA_903867275.1 uncultured bacterium
CCCCGCGCTTGAGCGCTTGACCGCGCTGCCGGCCACGCGCGGCAACGATGTGGCGCTGCTGGTGGATGGCCAGGCGACGTTCGACGCGGTGATTGCGGCCATCGACGCGGCGCAACGATATGTGCTGTCGCAGTTCTACATCGTGCGGCATGACGGCATTGGTGCGCGCTATCGCGACGCGCTGCTGCGGGCGCGGGCGCGCGGGGTGATGGTGCTGTTTCTGTACGACGAGATTGGCAGCCTGGAGCTGGATCCCGCCTACTTGCAGCCGCTGATCGATGCGGGGTGTGAGGTGAGCGAGTGCAACACCGCACGGCATGGCAACCGCTTTCAGCTGAACTTTCGCAACCATCGCAAGAGCGTGGTGGTGGACGGCTTTGTGGCGTTCACGGGCGGGTTGAATGTGGGCGACGAGTATCTGGGGCTTGATCCCGAGATGCGGCCGTGGCGCGACACGCATGTGCGGCTGGAGGGGCCAGGCGCGCTGGCGGTGCAGCTGGCGTGGTGCGAGGACTGGCAGTGGGCCACGCGGCGCGTGCCTGCGTTGAACTGGGAGCCGCGGGCGGCGGCGGGCGGGGGGCGCGATCAGGTGATCGTGTTGCCGAGTGGTCCGGCGGATCCGCTTGAAACCTGCACGCTGATGTTCATGCACCTGATCCAGGGCGCCACGCGGCGATTGTGGATTGCCTCGCCGTATTTCGTGCCGGATGAGGGCATCATTGCGGCGCTGCAGCTGGCGGCCAGTCGTGGCGTGGATGTGCGGCTGGTGCTGCCCGGGCGCAGCGACAACATCCTGGTGTGGATGTCGGAGTACAGCTTTCTGCCAGACGTGATTCCGGCCGGCGTGAAGGTGTATCGCTACGCGAAGGGGTTCATGCACCACAAGGTGCTGCTGTGCGACGACACCGCGGCGGTGGGCACGGCGAACCTGGACAACCGCAGTTTTCGCATCAACTTCGAGATCACGGTGCTGGCCGAGGGCGCGATCGGCGGCGCGGTGGAGGCGATGATGCAGCGCGACTTCGAGCGCTGTCACGGCGTGAGTCTGGCTGAGTTTCAGCGGCGCTCGTGGTGGTTCCGCGTGGCGGCGCGCGTGGCGCGGCTGATGAGCCCGATCCAGTGAGAGGGACGGGGGTCGTTATTGGAACTCCGCTGCGCGATTCCAATAACGACCCCCGTCCCTCATTGTTTGCGCAGGATCAGGGTGACGTCGCTTGATTCGGGGCCCAGACGCAGTTTGGGGAAGCCGTCGCGCAGCATGGAGTGCGCGGCGACCAGCGTCCATGGGCCGCTTCGCTTCAGCGCCTTCTTCAGCCACGGCAGCGGGAAGGTGAGCAGGTCGTAGGTCTCGCCGATCAGCGGCCCCGCGCCATCCACGCCGAAGGTCATCATGAGATGCTGGATGCGCTCGTAGGGGCTGCCCGCCGGCGCGCCATGCGAAACGCTGCTGAGCGATGCCCAGCCGCCGCCCTCGACCTGCCGCGGTCCGTACTGGCCAAGTTCCATCGGCGGGCTTGCCTTGCGCCCGCTGCGCACATTCAGGCCGACCATGTACACGCCGCCGGGCCGAAGCATGAGCCACATGGCGCGCAGGTGCCGCTCGAATACCTCCAGCGATGCCAGATGCCCCACGCTGTTGTGCAGGTTCAGCGCCAGGTCAAAGGGCTCGGCGGTGGCCAGTTCCAGCAGCTCGGACGGCGGCGCACTCATGTCACCCACATGCAGGATGGCCTTGCGAACCGCCTTCTGCGCCGCGGCGATCATGGCCGGCTGCATGTCCGTGCCCGCCACCACGCAACCCATGCGCGCGAACACGCGCAGCCATTGCGCAGGGCCGCATGCCGGCTCAAACACGCGCTGCACACGCGGAATGCCCGTGCCGGGCGCGCGCTTGCGGCTGGTGCCGCCCTTGGGCGCCTTCACGCTGGCCTTGGCCCAGCTCAGCGCGGCGCGGATCAATTCGGGCTCGAGCTGGTTGAAGGCGGCGTAGAGCGATGGCTGGGCATAGATTCCGCTGGACATGGCCCGGACATTAGCGAATCGCGCCGCACCGCGTGACCTTGCCTGGATGAGCGAGGCCTACGAGGCGCAGCTGCGCACCGATCCGGCCGAGCGCAGGCGGCGCGGCGCGTTCATGACGCCGCCCGAACTTGCGCGCGAAGTGGTGCGCCTGGCGTTGGATGCGTGGTGCGATGCGGCGCGCCGAGGTGCGGTGCCGGTGATGCTGGATCCGTCGTGCGGCACCGGCAATCTGCTGGTGGCGGGTGCCGAGCGGCTGCTTGCGCGTGGTGCCAAGCCGTTGCAGGTGGCGCGCGCCCTGCGTGGCGTGGAGATTGATGCCACCGCCGCGCGCATTGCTCGCACGCGGCTTGCATCGGTGCTTGGCAACGGCGCCGAAGTGAAGCGCGCGCTGGCCAAGGGCATTCGCGTGGGCGATGCCACCAGCGTGCCCGAAGCATGGCTGCGCAGCGATGTGGTGCTGGCCAATCCGCCCTTCCGCGGGCAGTTGAAGCGGGGCACCGCCATCGATCGCGGCACGGCGCTGCGCTGGCGCAAGCGCTTCGGTGATGCGGTGCGCGGTTACGCCGATCCGGCTGCCGCGTTTCTGCTGCTGATTTCGCAGTGTCTGCGTGAGGGCGGTCGCGCGTGCGTGATCTTGCCGCGCTCCATGCTGGCCGCAGCCAGCGCGCAGCCGGTGCGCGATGCGGTGGATGCCGTGGCGCAACTTGAGGCGGTGTGGCTGGATGATCGCTTTGCCTTTGATGCCATCACGCGCGTGTGTGCGCTGTCGTTGGTGCGTCGCGCGCGGCCTGGGGTGATGCAGCCGCAGCCGTTGCGTGTGGTGGGCGAGGTGGAAGCGTCGCTGCCGTGGGATGTGTGGCACGGTCGCTGGAGCGCCGCCGCCGCGGCAAGCGCCGGTGTGCCCGCCCTGCATGTGACCGAGGCCGGCGTGATCGGCGACATGGCCAGCACCACCGCCGACTTTCGCGATCAGTACTACGGATTGCGTGGTGCGCTGTGCGACGACCGTCACGCGGGTCGCGGCCTGAACGCGGTGCGTCCGCGCACGGCGGCCATCGATCGTGGCGCCTCGCGCATGGATCGCCTTCCGGTGCTGACCACTGGCCTGATCGGATGGAACCGCTCGCACTGGGGCGAGCGCACGGCGCGATTGCTTGGCAGGGTGTTCGCGCATCCGGCTGCGCGCGTGCCGGCGCTGCTGTCGCGCCCGGCCATGCGTGGATGGCTCAGTGATGCGCTGTACCCCAAGATCTTGATCGCCACGCAGACGCCCGTGATCGAGGCGGTGGTGGATGCGCGCGGC
>CAIPQY010000261.1 GCA_903867275.1 uncultured bacterium
CTGGCCAGCACACGCAGGCGAAGGCGCATGGCGCTCAATCCAGGTTCACGGCGCTGCCGCGCACCGTGGTGCCCTCGCCGGGCACGATGCCGCGCTTGCCGGCCGTGACGAAGGCGATGTACTCGTCCACCAGCGGATCACCGGCGCGCGTGCGCAGTTCCGCCACGCGCGCGGGAATCGGCAATCGGCTGCGCTGCAGCGTCTTGAACACCCAGCGCACCGTGTCGATCTGTGCACGCGTCATGCCGCTGCGGCGCATGCCGATCAGGTTCAGGCTGGCGGCGATGTTGATGCCCGTCACCATGAAGAAGGGGGGCAGATCAAGGCTGAAGCCCGTCAGGCCGCCCACCATGGCGTTGCGGCCCACGCGGCAGAACTGGTGCACCACCGAGTTGCCGCCGAAGATCACGCGGTCGGCCACTTCCACATGGCCGGCCAGCAGCGTGCCGTTGGCCAGGATGTTGCGATCGCCGATCACGCAGTCGTGGCCCGCGTGCGAGTTCGCCATGAAGTAGTTGTTGTTGCCCACGCGCGTGGGAAGCTGCGTCTTGCCGCGATGGATGCTCACGCCTTCGCGGAACACGTTCTCGTTGCCGACGATCAGGCCGGGGCCCGGCTCGGCGGGATTGAAGCCGAGGTCCTGCGGCGGCATGCCAAGCGTGCAGCCCGGATAGAGCATGTTGCGCTCGCCGATGGTGCAGGGGCCCTGGATGCTCGCGCGGTGCAGCAGGCGTGTGCCGGCGCCGATGGTGACGGGGCCGGGGCAGCCTTCGATCACGCAGAAGGGCCCGACCTCCACATCGGGAGCAAGGGTGACATCACCGAGCACGACGGCTGTGGGATGGATGCGAGCCATGGGCGGGCGATTGTAGGGAACGCGGCGCGCGGCTTCAGCCCCTACAGTGCGCGCCATGCAGCCGCTCCAGGTGCAGGATCTGGGTCGCATGGACTACGCCGCGGCGCTCGAGCGTCAGCGCGCGGTGCATGCCGACCTGGTGGCGGCGCGCGAAGCACGGCCGCCCATGCAGTTGCTGCTGGTGGAGCACGATCCGCCGGTGATCACGGTGAGTCGAAGGCCCGGCGCCGAGCGGCATGTGATCGTGAGCGATGCGCGCCTGGCCGAGCTTGGCGTGCAGAAGGTGGAGACCGACCGCGGCGGTGACGTGACATGGCACGGACCGGGGCAGCTGGTGGCGTATCCGATCCTCGATCTGCATCGCCTCGATCTGCGCATTCACGGCTACATGCGCTTTCTGGAGCAGGCCGTCATCGACACGCTGGCGGCATTCGGCGTGCAGGGCATGCGCGACGAAGCCGCCACCGGCGTGTGGGTGGGCGAGGGTGCGCCGCAGCGCAAGATCTGCGCGATGGGCGTGCGCATCAGTCGCTGGGCCACGCTGCATGGACTGGCGTTGAACGTGTGCCCGGACCTGGGACAGTTCGAGTTGATCGTGCCGTGCGGATTGGTGGGGCGTCCGGTCACCAGTCTGCAGCGTGAGCTGGGTTCGCGCGCGCCGTCGATGGAGCAGGTGAAAAACAGGCTCGCCGACCGCCTGATGCAGGCCGTCGGCGAGCGCTTGAACGAAACCGGCCGCTGACTCAGTCGTTGGTCAGGTTCAGTTCCTTCATCACGTCGGCGGTCAGGTCGATCGACTCCGGTGCGCGCAGGAAGGTGCGCGCCTGCACCTGGATCATGGCGTTGCCAAGGTCCTGCGATTCGAAGGGCGTGATCGAGGGGATGAAGCGGTACACGAGGTCGATCTTGCGACGGTCGCACACCACGTCCACGGCGGTGGTCAGTTCGCGATACGCCTTCTCCACCTGATCGGCCACCATCTTGCCCTGCGCGGCCTGCACGCCCGCGTTCCACTTCTGGTAGCGCTCGAACAGCGCCTGCACCGCGGCCTGTCCCTTCGGGAAGTCGGGGTCGTCCTTCGACTTGCTGCCGAATTCGGTCTTCAGGCTGTCCATTTCCTTCTGGAATTCCATGCCCTGCTTCTTCGCCTCGTCGTCGAAGCGTGCGCGCTCGTCCTGGTAGCTCTTGTTGTCGAGCAGCTTCTTCAGGATCTTGTCCACGTGCACCGCGCCCACGCTCCAGCTCTTGGCGGTGGGCTCGTCGCCCCAGCCCGGACGGCCATCGCTGTTCGCCAGCTTCATCACGCCGTCCTTGCCCTCGAGCAGCACGGCCTGCGCCGGGCCAAGGTCGCCGGCGGGGGTGGCACGCGCGTCGGCCACGCGCGGCATGGCGAACTGGGCGAGCAGGAAGCCTCCGGCGATCAGCACGGCGGGCACGATGATTCGAGATGCGTGGCGCATCGAGCCAGTGTACGGCGGTTCCAGCACGCGCGGATCAGTCGCCCTGATCGAGAATGGCCATGAAGGCTTCCTGCGGAATGGAGACCATGCCCACGGTCTTCATGCGCTTCTTGCCTTCCTTCTGCTTCTCGAGCAGCTTGCGCTTGCGGCTCACGTCGCCACCGTAGCACTTGGCCAGCACGTTCTTGCGCAGGGCCTTGATGCTCTCGCGCGCGATGATGCGGCCGCCGATCGCCGCCTGCAGCGGAATCTCGAACTGATGGCGATCGATCTGCTTCTTCAGCTTCTCCAGGATCACGCGGCTGCGGTGCTCGGCAAGCGCGCGGTGGGTGATCAGGCTCAGCGCCTCCACCGGCTCGTTGTTCACGAGGATGTTCACCTTCACCAGGTCGTCCTGCCGGAAGCCGATCAGCTCGTAGTCCATCGTGCCGTAGCCGCGCGTGATCGACTTCAGCTTGTCGTAGAAGTCGTAGATGATCTCGGCCAGCGGCAGCTCGTAGTCCAGGATCTGGCGCGTGTCGCTGAGGAAGCGCTGGCTCTTGAACATGCCGCGGCGCGCGTCGCACAGCTTCATCAGGTCGCCGATGTTCTCGTTGGGGCAGATGATCTCGATCTTCACCAGCGGTTCCAGGATGCCGGTCACGTGGCTCAGGTCGGGCAGGTCCGCGGGGTTGTGGATCTCCAGCTCGGTGCCGTCGTTCATCGCCACGCGATAGGTCACGGTGGGGGCGGTCTGCACCACCTCCACGTTGCCCTCGCGCTCCAGGCGCTCCTGCACGATGTCCATGTGCAGCAGGCCCAGGAAGCCGCAGCGGAATCCGAAGCCCAGCGCCTCGCTGTGCTGCACCTCGAAGGTGAAGCTGGCGTCGTTCAGGTGCAGCTTCTCGATGGCCTCGCGCAGCGCCTCGAAATCGCCCTTCTTGCCGCTGCCGCCGTCGGCGCCGCTGCTGCTGGGGTAGAAGTCGCAGAACACCATCTGCTTCGGCTCCTCGTAGCCGGGCAGCGGCTCGTCGGCCGGATCGTTCTCGTGCGTGATGGTGTCGCCCACGCGCACATCGGCCAGCGTCTTGATGCTGGCGGCCATGTAGCCCACCTCGGCGTGGCCGAACTTCGTCATCTTCTGCGGGAAGGGCGTGTTGCGGCCGAGCTCGGTCACCGTGAAGGTGCGGCCCGTGCCCATCATGCGGATCTTGTCGCCGGCCTTGATGCTGCCGTCGAACACGCGGAAGTACACCACCACACCCTTGTAGTCGTCGTACACGCTGTCGAAGATCAGCGCGCGCAGCTTGTCGGTCTTCGGCGGGGCTGGGCTGGGCAGCTTCTCGCAGATCGCGTCGAGCAGCGGCTGGATGCCCTGACCGGTCTTGGCGCTGACCAGGATGCAGTCCTCGGCCTTCAGGCCAAGCACCTGCTCGATCTCCATGGCCACGCCGTCCGGATCGGCGGCGGGCAGGTCGATCTTGTTGATCACCGGGATCAGCTCCAGGTTGTTGGTGACCGCCAGATAGGCGTTGGCCACGGTCTGCGCCTGCACGCCCTGCGTGCTGTCCACCACCAGCACCGCGCCTTCGCACGCGGTGAGCGCGCGGCTGACCTCGTAGGCGAAGTCCACGTGGCCGGGCGTGTCGATGAAGTTGAGCTGGTAGGTCTCGCCCTTGTACACGTGCTGCACGGTGACGGCGCTGGCCTTGATGGTGATGCCGCGCTCGCGCTCCAGGTCCATGCTGTCCAGCAGCTGGGCGCGCGCCTCGCGATCGCTCACGGCCTTGGTGGCCTGCAGCAGGCGATCGGCCAGCGTGCTCTTGCCGTGGTCGATGTGGGCGATGATGGAGAAGTTGCGGATGGGCACGGGCGGGCTCGGGGAGCCCCACACTCTAGCCGGAAACCGCTTTCGATTCCTGCTGCAGCGGAATGCCGCACTCTGGGCAGGCCGTGGGGGGGCTGGGAGGCAGGCGGTGCCCGCAGCGCTCGCACATGGGGGTGCCGCGCCGAACCAGCTCGCGCCGCACATACGGCGCATACCAGCGCTGCATGGCGTACACGAAGAACAGGTGCTGCACGGCCAGCCAGGGCACGATGATGGCCACGCCCGCAAGCAGCAGCGTGGAACCATCGGTGGTGGCGAAGTCGAGCACCCCGCCGCGGCGGAAGGGTTTCAGCGTCCAAAGCGCCAGCGCCATCGCCGCGGTCGGAATGAGCGCGAACAGCGAACTGGTCACCAGGTCACGCCACTGCAGCAGCATGTGCCAGTTGGCCCAGAAGTGCACCACGAACTGCGCACGCAGCGACAGGCCCAGCGGCTCGTGCATGCGCATCCACAGTCCCCAATGTCGCTGCGGCATCAGGTGACTCATGGTGTCTCCTGCTGCGCGTCCGGCGCCTCGGGCTCTCGCGCGGCCGATGGGGGCCAGCCGTTCACCACCTGCATCGCGTCCTCGCGGCCGCACTCGGGGCAGTGATCGCTGCCGGGCGCGCGGCGATCCAGTCGGTAGCCGCATTCGATGCACACCGGGTAGCCCGCCGCGCGCAGTGCGCGCCAGCGACCGCGGCGATTGCCGCGCATGCCCAGAAACACCGCCGATGCGGCCAGCACGCCCACGGTCGGCACCACCAGCGCCACCCACCACGGACCCTGGTTGCGCTTCCATCCGAAGTGCTGCGCGCTCCACACCAGCGCGCCCACCACCAGCACGATCACGCCAAGCGGAATCAGCGCCATCGGATTGCGCAGTCGCACGCGGCGGCCATCCTCGGGCTCGCTGTCCAGGAAAAGCTCGATGGTTCGCACGCGCTCGCGTTCGGCGGGTGACAGGTCGAAGTCGTCCTTCGACGCCATGACTCAGCGGCCGCGGCCGGCCATGGGCAGCGACACGCGGCGGTGCAGTTCGTCCTCGGGACGCGCCACCAGGTCGTACTCCATGGCCTCGGTCACCACGGCATCCACCAGTTCGCCCGCGCTCAGCGTGCGCTTGGCGATCAGGCGCGTGAGGCTGTCCACCTGCGGGGCCTGGAAGGGCGCGCGGGCCAGGTACACATGCTCGCCCTTGCCCGCCTCGTTCTCCTCGTCGGGGCCTTCCACCAGCAGCTGCAGCTTGCGCTTGTCGGCGGCCATGCGCTCGTTGCGCTCGAACACGATCTCCTGCTGCAGCAGCATCAGGGCCTCCTCGCGGCGGTCCGCCTCCTCGGGCGGCACGTGCAGCGCGGGATCCTGATCCATGGTGCCGCTGGGCGTGCCCTCTTCGCGGCTGTACTTGAAGCAGCCCACCATGTCGAAGCGGTTGGTGCGCACGAAGTCGAGCAGCTGCTCGAAGTCCGCCTCGGTCTCGCCGGGGTGGCCCACGATGAAGGTGGTGCGCAGCGCGATGTCTGGCATGCGCGTGCGCAGCTTGGTCAGCAGTTCCTGCGTGCGCTCGGCGCTGGTGTGGCGGCGCATGCGCGAAAGCATCTGGTCGCTGGCGTGCTGCAGCGGCATGTCGATGTACTTCACCACGTTCGGCAGGCGCGCCATCGCGTCCACCATGGCGTCGGTGAAGGTGCTGGGATACGCGTACATGAGGCGAATCCAGCCGCCGCCATGCTCGCGTGCCACGCCGTCGAGCGATTCCAGCAGGCCCACCAGACCGCGCGGATCGCCGATGTCCATGCCCCAGCTGGTGGTGTCCTGTCCGATCACGTTCAGCTCGAAGGCGCCGTCGTCCATCAGTCGGCCCGCTTCGGTCACGATCTCCGACATGGGCTTCGAACGCATCTTGCCGCGGATCGACGGAATGGTGCAGAACGCGCAGCGCTGATTGCAGCCTTCGCTCGCGCGCAGATAGGCCCAGTGGCGCGGCGTCAGGCGGAAGCGGTTGGCGTCACCTTCGAAGTAGCCCACGCCCTTGCCGTCGGCGCCGTTCACCGTGAGGCCCACCGTCTGCATGCCACGTTCCTTGGCGGCCTGCAGCGCGTTGGCGGCGATCCAGTAGCGGGGGCGTTCGGCGTCCAGACCGGGGCGCTCGGGTGGCGCGCCGCGAACCGCGTCCACGATGTGGTCGCGATCGAACACGCCGATCATGGCGTCGATGCCGGGGGCCCACTCGAGCAGCTTGGCGCGATGTCGCTGCACCAGACATCCAGCCACCACCACGCGCTTCAGCTCACCGCGCTCCTTGCGCTCGATGGCGTCGCGGATCACGCCCAGACTCTCTTCCTTGCTGGCTTCCAGGAAGCCGCAGGTGTTCACCACGATCGCGTCGGGCTTGTCCGACTCGTTCACGGGCTGCACGCCACCCTCCTGCAGCAGGGCGAGCATCTTCTCGCTGTCCACGAGGTTCTTCGGGCAGCCAAGGCTGACGAAGGCGACGCGGTCGATGTGGTCGGGTCGGGCGGGCATCGGGGTCATCCTACGCGCCCGGCGGCGAAATCCCGCAGCAATCTTCGCCACTCGTCGTAGCGGTAGGGAAGGGCCAGCGATTCGTGCAGGGTGCGCACGCGGCCGTGCCACGATTCAAGCAGCGCCTCCTGCCAACCCTCGCCCTCGCCGTCGCAGAAGTAGGCCCGGCAGCCAAGGGGTCGCGCCCAATGCACGCCGCACGATCCGCCCTGCAGGAAGGGGCAGTCGCCGCGGCGCATGGCGGCCTCCACCTGATCGGTGGTGGGCATGGTGGGCAGTTGTCGCAGGCACCAGGCCGTCTCCAGACCGGTGAGCCACAGCGCGTGACCGAATCGCTCGAAGTTGCAGCAGTTGCCGTTGGCCAGGCACAGCGGCCGTCGCGCGCGCACGGCCTGCTCGCCTTCGGCCACCATCTCTGCCATCGCCTGCTGCACCGGCGCGCTGGCCGCGGCGTCCCACCAGGCATCGAGCGCGCTCACCATCGCGCACCGGCCTCGCCCGCCTGCTCGGCGCGCAGTCGCTCCACGATCGCGTCGGCGGGGAAGAAGTTGCCCGAGCCCATGCCGTGACACGGCGTGTCGGCGGCGGCGCGTTGCCACGCGTCGCGCGACACCAGGTTGCGCTGCCAGAAGGGCCACGTGCGGCATTGCGCGGGCCGCGCCTGATACACGCGGCACAGCGCCTTGCCGGGCTGCGACTCGCGGTCGAGCAGCACGCAATCCATGCCGCGTGGGCCGGCGCGTTCGGTCAGCGACCAGCGGCCATCGATCTGCCGCGCGAACAGTCGCAGGAAGTCGGGCAACTGCATCCGCAGCGCGTCGGCTATCGCCTGGCCCTCGGGCTCGGTGAACCACACCGCACCGGGTGGGCCGCTGCAGCAGTTGCCGCACTGCGTGCAGGTGAAACGCAGGCCATCGCGCCACCATGGAAGACCGCCACCCGGTGCGCGGGGTGGCGCACCGGGTGGGGATGGTTGGTCAGGCTGTGACGGTTGTCCGTCGATCACGCGTTGCTGTCGTCGCCTGCGTCATCGACCGCCAGGATCGTGTCGCTCTGCGCGTCGCCGCCCTGCGCAAGCGAGGCCTGGCGATCGCCGACGGTGGTGCCGGTGCCCGGACGCTCGGCACCCAGCGCCTCGGCCTCGAGCTCGGCATCTTCCATCTCCTGATCGCTGGTCTCGTCGTCGATGGGCTCTTCGACAAGGCGCTGCACGCGGATCGCCTGGTAGGGCTTGAAGCCCGTGCCGGCCGGGATGAGATGGCCCAGCAGCACGTTCTCCTTGAGACCCACCAGCGTGTCCACTGCACTTCGCAGGGCCGCCTCGGTGAGCACCTTGGTGGTCTCCTGGAAGCTGGCGCCCGACAGGAAGCTTTCGCTCTGCAGGCTGGCCTTGGTGATGCCAAGGAGCAGGGTGCGACCCACGGCCTTCTTCGGCTTGCGGGTCTTGGCCTTGTCCTTGCCCGCGTTCTCGGCGGTGGCGTTGGCTTCCTTGATCTCGTCGCGACGCTGCAGCGTGCCCTTGGGGAGCGTGGTCTGGCCAGGCTCCTCGATGAACAGCATGTCCTCGAGCTCGTTGTTCACGCGGCGCAGGACAGCCTTGTCCACCACCTCGTTGAGCAGCAGGCTGGTGTCGCCGCTGGCCACGATGCGCACCTTCGACAGCATCTGCTTGAGGATGACCTCGATGTGCTTGTCGGAGATGGGCACGCCCTGCGCGCGGTACACGTTCTGCACCTCGTCGAGCATGTACACGTACAGGGCGTCCTCGCCCTTGATGCGCACGATGTCGGCCGGATCGCGGGGGCCTTCCACCAGCGGATCGCCGGCGGTGACGGTGTCACCCGCGTGCACCAGGAGGTGCGTGCCCTGCGGCACATGGTGCTCGACGGCGACTTCGCCCTCGCCCACCACGCGGATGGTCATCTTGCCCTTGCGCTTGTCCGACAGCAGTTCCACCACGCCGCCGATCTCGGCGAGCACGGCGGGTTCCTTCGGCTTGCGGGCCTCGAACACCTCGGTGACGCGCGGCAGACCACCGACGATGTCGGCGCTGCGTGCGGACTCCTTGGGGGTCTGTGCCAGCGGCTGGCCGGCCTGCACGGCGTCGCCGTCCTTCACCTCGATGCGGGCCTTGGCCGGCAAGTGGTGGAAGTCCAGGATCTGGCCGTCGGCCGAGCGCACCTCGATGCGCGGATGGCGCTCGCCCTTGTGCTCGATCACGATCGTCTCGCGGACGCCGCCGGTCTTCTCCTCGACCTTGATCGTCTCGCCGACGATGATGTCCTCGAAGTGCACCGTGCCGCTCTTCTCGCTGAGGATCGGCGTCTTGTGCGGATCCCACTCGAGCAGCAGCTGGCCCTTCTTCACTTCTTCGCCGGGCTTCGCCTTCAGACGCGATCCGTAGGGAACCTTGAAGCTTTCCAGTTCGCGACCCTTCGCGTCGCGAACGCGCAGCAGGCCCGTCTTCTTCAGCACCACGAAGCTGCCGTCGAACTCGACCTCGTTGCAGTCGACCATCTCCACCACGCCCGCATGGCCGGCCTTGTACTGGCTCTCCGCTGCGGTGGTGTAGGCGATGCCGCCCGTGTGGAAGGTGCGCATGGTGAGCTGGGTACCCGGCTCACCGATGCTCTGCGCCGCGATGATGCCGACGGCCATGCCCTGTTCCACCTGCTTGCCGGTGGCCAGATCCATGCCGTAGCACCGGGTGCAGATGCCCTGTTCGCTTTCGCAGGTGAGCGGACTGCGCACCTGGAACACGCCGTCCTCGCCGAGGAAGCCCTCGATCTCGCGGGCCACGCCGGCGTCGATCATCTGCCCGGCCTCAACGATCAGCTTGTCGGTGCGCGGATCCACCAGGTTGGCCAGCGCCGTTCGACCCATGATCACGTCGCGCAGCGGCACTTCCACGTCCTCGCCCTTCATCACGGCGTGCTTCGGAATGCCGCGCTTGGTGCCGCAGTCCTTGTCGGCCGCGGTCACGCTCTGCGCCACATCGCACAGCTTGCGCGTGAGGTAGCCCGAGTCGGCGGTCTTGAGCGCGGTGTCGGCCAGACCCTTGCGGGCGCCGTGGGTGGAGCTGAAGTACTCGAGCACCTTCAGGCCTTCGCGGAAGTTCGCCTTGATGGGCGTCTCGATGATCTCGCCGCTCGGCTTGGCCATGAGGCCGCGCATGCCGGCGAGCTGCTGCATCTGGCTCTTGTTGCCGCGAGCGCCCGAGTCCGCGAAGAGGAACACCGAGTTGAGGTACTGCTTCGCGCCCTTGGGCGGAACAGTGCCCTTCGCCGGCGTCGGGATGGGGGTGCCATCCGCGTCGCGCCAGTCGTTCTTCAGTGTGGTCATCAGCAGTTCGCTGACGTCGTTGCGGCACTTGGCCCACGCCTCGAGCACCTGGTTGCGACGCTCCTGGTCGGTGATGGCGCCGCTCTCGTACTGGCGCTGCGACTTGCCGACCTTCTTCTCGGCCTCGTCGAGCAGCTTCTGCTTGTCGCCGGGCACGCGAAGATCGGTCACGCCGAAGCTGAGACCGCTGCGGGTGCTGTAGCGGAAGCCCGTCTCCTTCATCGCGTCCAGCAGGCGGATGGTGGCGGCCTTGCCGTTGCGGCGGAAGGTGTCGTCGATCACCTTGGCGGCGCCCTTCTTGCCCAGCGTGCAGTTGTAGAACGGCATGCCGTGGGGAAGGATCTCGTTGAACAGCAGGCGACCCACCGTGGTGATGGTGCGACGGCTCTTCATGGCCTTGCTGGCCTTGCCGGCCTCGAGCACCAGCTCGCTGAAGCGGTCGAGGCGAACCTCGATCCACTGGTGGTAATCCACCTTGCCGGTCTCCCACGCCAGGATCGCCTCGTGCGGATGCGCGAAGCGGGGCAGGGAGCGCAGCGACTTCAGCTCTTCGGCCGTGAAGTCCACGGCGCCCTCGATGTAGCGGTCAAGCGCCACCGGCGGCTCGGACTGCGTCACCGTGAGGAAGTACACGCCCATCACGATGTCCTGCGAAGGACTGACGATGGGGTTGCCGTTGGCGGGGCTGAAGATGTTGTGCGTGCTCATCATGAGCACGTGCGCTTCGGCCTGCGCCTCGAGCGACAGCGGCAGGTGGACGGCCATCTGGTCACCGTCGAAGTCGGCGTTGTAGCCGGTGCAGACGAGCGGATGGATCTTGATGGCGTTGCCTTCGACCAGCACCGGCTCAAAGGCCTGGATGCCCATGCGGTGAAGCGTGGGGGCGCGGTTCAGCAGCACGGGGTGGTTCTTGATGACCTCCTCGAGCACGTCCCACACCTCGATCTCGCGACGCTCCAGCATGCGCTTGGCGCTCTTGATGGTGTCGGCCAGGCCACGCTCCTTCAGCTTGCGGATGATGAAGGGCTGGAACAGCTCCAGCGCGATCTTCTTCGGCAGGCCGCACTGGTGCAGCTTGAGCTCGGGACCCACGACGATGACCGAACGCGCCGAGTAGTCGACGCGCTTGCCGAGCAGGTTCTCGCGGAAGCGACCCTGCTTGCCCTTGATCATGTCGGTGATGGACTTCAGCGGACGGTTGCTGCTGCCCAGCACGGGGCGGCGGCAGCGGCCGTTGTCGAACAACGCATCCACGGCCTGCTGCAGCATGCGCTTCTCGTTGCGCACGATGACCTCGGGCGCGTTGAGGTCCATCAGCTTCTTCAGGCGGTTGTTGCGGTTGATGATGCGGCGGTACAGGTCGTTCAGATCGCTGGTGGCGAAGTTGCCGCTCTCCAGCATGACCAGCGGACGCAGGTCGGGCGGGATCACCGGCACCACATCGAGCACCATCCACTGCGGATCGTTGCTGCTGCCCTTGATCTGCTCCACCAGCTTCAGGCGCTTGGAGTAGTCCTTCTGCTTCTGCTTGCTCTTGGTCTCGGCCAGCTTCACGCGCAGCTCGTCGCTGAGCTCATGCAGGTCGAGCTTGAGAGGGGAGAGGAGTTCGCGGATCGCCTC
>CAIPQY010000262.1 GCA_903867275.1 uncultured bacterium
CGCAACCACCAGGAAGCCGCGGCCGCTTTCGCCCGCCTTCTCGGCCTCGATCGCCGCGTTCACGCTGAGCAGGTTCGTCTGGTCCGCCACCTTGGTGATGGTGTCCACGATCGCGTTGATGCTGCTCGCCTTCTCGTTGATGGCCGCCAGGCGCTCCGCCACGTTGCCCGTGGCCGCCGCAAGCTGCTGCATGGTCTGGCCCATGCCTTGCAGACCTTCTCGGCCCTCGGTGGCATGCTGCGCCGACTCGCTGGCCGCGGCCGACAACTGCTCCATCTTGCGCACCAGCTCGGCGCCAGTGGTGGTGATCTGACGCACGGCCGCCGCGATCTCGGAGCTGCTGGCGCCGAAGCCCTGCGCCACCTCCTCCTGCTGACGGCTGCTGCCTGCCATCTCGGTGGCGGTGCTGGTGATGCTGACGGTGACCATGCGCACGCGCGACACGATCCTGTTGGCGATGCGCAGGATGAGCACGGCCATCAGGGCCACGCCCACGCCACCCACGATCAGGTCCGTGCGAAGGTCATCCCAGATGATGCGTGCCAGCTTTGAGCGCGGCACCTCCACGATGACCCGCCAGCCACCCGAGGGGATGCGCGCCAATGCGTGGATGTTCTCGTCGTGCGTGAGCGGATTGACGGCCATGCCTTCCACCAGATCGCCGGACTTCGCCAGCAGCGGACGCAGCGAAGTTGCCCACTCGGTCTTGTCCAGAGGCTGACCAGGCAACTTGTCGTACGCCGTGCGCGCCCTGTCATCGGCGTCCACGTCACCGTCGCTGGCGGCGATGAAGTTGCCGTCATCGCTGATCAGCATCACGTTCAGACCCGTTCGATCCGCGAGCTCCTTCAGCTGCTGTCGCCCAAGCTCCATGCTGCGCGTGACACCCACCACGCCGGCGAAGCGCCCGTTCAGCACGCAGGGTTCGACGATGTCGGTGAAGAGCGTGCCGTCGCGCACGTAGGGCTCGGACACCAGGCATTGCAGATGACCGCCTTCCGACGTGAACTTCTGCTTCGCGAGACGGTAGCTCTCGGTGGACTCGATGTTCTGCACCGTTCGCACCTGCATGGCGTGGGCCGGCGTTGCATCACGCTCCACGCGGGGCAGGAATCGGCCCGTGGCATCCATGGCCTCGGCAGGCAGTGTCCCCTGCTTCGCCGCCGCCAGCGACGCGGCATCGCGACCATCGGCATTGGCATCGAAGGCGACGAAGAGGGCATAGCTGGCGTTGGCTTCCGAAATCTGCCGCATGAAATCGATGATGGCGGCACGCTCGGTCAAGCCGCCGTCGATGGCCGCGTGCATGGCATTGGCCACGCCCATGGCGCGCTGGTTGCGGCCGTCGATGCTGTTGGCCAGAAGCGACGCTTCGGCGCTGGCCAGTTCCCGCGCCGATTCACGAAGTGAATGCACGCTGCGATAGGCCGTGGTGCCGATGATGGCCACCACCACCGCAACGCTGGGCAGCACGCCGAAGAACACGAACTGCCCGAGCAGGCCCTTGCGAAAGTTCTGGAAGCTCATCCCGCAAAGATAGCCGCTGGCGAAGGGTCAGGCCCCTTCGCGCAATCGGAACAGGTTGACGGCCGCGCGCAGTTGCGTGAGCGACTCCTGCAGCGTGCTGGCCGCCAGCGCGAACTCGCCCGTGGCCTCGCGTGCGCGGCTGGCGTTCTGCGCCAGCGCGTCCATGGCCTGACGGATCTGATCCGCGCCCTGCACCTGACTCTGCATGCCTTCGGTCACCTCGCCGAAGCGGCTTTCAACGCTTCCGACGCGGTCGATCACCTGCGTGAGGCGCTGGCCCACGTCGCCCACGTTCTCCACGCCGCGGCGAACCTGGTCGCTGAAGCGGTCCATCTCCATCACGCCGCCGCTCACCGC
>CAIPQY010000263.1 GCA_903867275.1 uncultured bacterium
GCCGCGCTGGAAACGCTGGCCATCATCGCCTACCGCCAGCCCATGCTTCGCAGCGAACTGGAAGCGATCCGCGGCGTGGCGTGCGGCGAGGTGCTGAAGAGCCTGCTCGAGCGTCGCCTGGTGCGCATCACCGGCCGCGCCGAGGAACTGGGTCGCCCCATGCTGTACGGCACCACCACCGAATTCCTGAAGGTGTTCGGCCTGTCGCGCATCGAGGATCTGCCGCAGGCCAAGGAACTGCGCAACCCGCAGCGCTGACGGCCGCGCGTGCGCCGAGCGCGCATGCAATCCAACAAGTCCAAAAACGATTCGAGCTCCTCTTGACGAGGGGCTCGAATCGCAACGGGGAGTGGTTCACTTCCAGTCGCGGCGCTCCCGGCGCGCGCGACCGTTGTCACAAATGCTCAGTTGGTGCGGCGGCGTCGAATGCCGAGGCCGCCTGCCACAACAAGAAGCGCAGCGGCGCTGGGGGCGGGCACGGGCACCACATCCCAGTATCCGCTGAACAGAACGGTGCTCTTCGCGCCAAGCGTGAATTGCATGCGGTAACCCACGCTGGTGAGTGGGCCAGACACCGCGCCAATCCAGTTGCCATTGGGCGAATTGAAGTTGGTGGTGCTGCCGGTGGAATAGGAGGTGTTGGACAGCAACAGCGCACCAGGTCGGCTGATGCCATTCACCTGGCCGGACCACATGGGCGTGGCACCCAGGCTGGCGAGCGTGCCGGTGCTGCCGGCCGCGTCCGAGGTGAGCGTGCCACCAAGCACGGCCAGCCCGTCCATCGTCATGTTCGATGCACCGGGCGAAGCGAGCGCCACGGTGATGTCGAAGGTCTGTGACGCGCCGCTCAGATTCTGCACTCGGAAGCCGTTGGTGATGAAGGCAGCGTTTGGATTCACGGCCGTGTCGTCACCAACCAGATCCCAGCTGATCGCCCAGGACGGATTGGGATAGGTGTTCACCATGCCGCCGATGTAGCTGTAGCGGCCAGCCGTGGCGGTGCTTGCACCGTTGGATGTGGTGGTGAAGGGCGTGTAGCCGCCAACCGATCCGTTGATCGTGAGCAGTGGACCTGCTGTGGCGCTTGCTGCGATGCCCCCGGTAACTGCCAAAATGCAAAGCGTGCCCTTCATCTCTTCCCTCTCCTTGTGTTGCCGGCCCGCAGGGCGGATGCCCAGCGTGACCTGCAAGTGGTGTGACGATTCGTTTCAGAACTGCAACTGCAAGTGACAAGCGCGAAATCGCGCGATCAATATCCGTTCTCGGTCCGTCTGCGATGGCGTCCGCCGAAGATCGGGGACAGCAGCATGAGTGCCGCGGCCGATGGCGCCGGAATCAGATTGAATGCGCCGGTAAAGGCCATCTGGTCGCCGGCGGTCAGCGTGAAATTGAAGCGGACCTCCAGAATGTCGTTCACGATCAGGCTCTTGCCGATGGCGATCGGCGTTGGATTGCCGAATTCGGACGTCATGGCTGCCTGGCCGCGAGATGCCGCACTCAGCGAGTAGCTGGTGGGCGAGCTGCCTGGCATGAAGGAATGCACCTTCGTGCCGTTGATCAGGCCCGAGTAGAAGTTGCCCGCATCGGATGTGACGGTCGCGCCGTTTCGGTTGAAGTCCGTCACGGTCATCGAAACGCTGCCGAAAGCCTTCACGTCGCTGATCGCCTGACTGATGACGATCTGCTCGGAAAACTCATAAGTCTGCGTGGTGGCGGTGTTGTTGGTGACGATCTTGGAGATCGTGACCAGCGCAGCCGACGCCCCAGATGAAACTGCAAAGATGGCCGCCCCCGAGGCAAGCAGCGCTGTGGCTGCAAAGCCCTTTCCCTTTCCCTTTTTCATGCCATCAATCCTCCGTCAGGACGCAATGACAGCGCCCTGCCTTTTCCTTTCCCTCTCTCGCCTCATGGGCACCGGACCCGTGGGGTGATCGAAGTGTTTGTTTCAGGGCAACGGTTGCAAGAACCGAGTGCCCACTCTTCAGGAAGAAGTACGGGGGGTGTTGCGCGGGTGTTGCATACCCGTCGGAAAATTCACGAAAGTGGCGCTGGCGAGCGGGAAACGAGGGTTGGCAGGTGCTCTCGGTCGGGCTGGATCCATGGAAGCACGGCCTCCCGCATGGCCTGTGTGCTGTCTGCCAGTCGCACGCCGTCCTTCAAGGGGCGGCAATGACCCATGGTCTTGCCGTACCAACTGATGCGCTTGCGCATGCAGTCCACCGCCGGGGCGCCAGGGTTGTACAGGTCCAGCAGCTCCAGATGCCTGATGATGGCCCGGCACTTGGCGTTGAAACCGGGTTCGGGCAGCGCCTCGCCGGTGCGAAGCAGGTGCCAGGCCTGCGCGAAGATCCATGGGGTGCGCAGCGCGCCGCGGCCGATCATCACGCCCGCGCAACCTGTTTGGCGCATGCGTTCGGGCACATGGTGCGGCTCGGTGATGTCGCCGTTGCCGATGATGGGAATGTCCTTCACCGCCGCCACCACCTCGCCGATGCGGTTCCAGTCGGCCTCGCCGCTGAACATCTGGCAGGTGAAGCGTCCGTGCACGGTGACCGCGGCAATGCCCACATTTTCAAGGTCGCGCGCCAGTTGCGGGGCCACGAAGCGCTCGGGATTCCAGCCCAGGCGAATCTTGGCCGTCACGGGCACGCGGCCGTTGGTGTGCTTGCGCACGGCTTCCACGATGCGGCTTGCAAGCTGCACCGTGTCACCCACCTGGCACAGAAGCAGCGAGCCGCCGTGCTTCTTGGCCACCTTGTCCACGGGGCAGCCCATGTTGATGTCGATCAGCTTGGCACCATTGTCGGTGGCCCACACCGCGGCCTCGGGCAGCGGATCGCTCCA
>CAIPQY010000264.1 GCA_903867275.1 uncultured bacterium
GCATCACCGCGTGCTGTCGCGCATGCTGGAAGGCAGCGATGTGCAGCTGCGACTGCTCACGGGTTCTTCGGGCGACGCGGAGCGCAACGCCATCGTGGCCGGGCTGGCGCGCGGCAGCGTGAATCTGGTTGTTGGAACGCATGCGCTGCTCGAAGGAGGCGTGGCGTTCCGCAGCCTGGCTGTTGCGGTGATCGACGAGCAGCACCGCTTCGGCGTGAAACAGCGCGCGGCCATGCGCCAGAAGGGCCAGGGCGAGATGCCGCTGGTGCCACACACGCTGGTGATGACGGCCACGCCCATTCCGCGCACGCTGGCCATCACGCTGTACGGAGACCTGGACCTGAGCACGCTGCGTGGCAAGCCGCCCGGGCGCCAACCCGCCATCACGCGCGTGGTCGACATGGCCAAGGGACCCGAGGTGTACGCCTACCTGCGCAAGCGCATCGACGCGGGCGAGCAGGCCTATGTGGTGGTGCCCGCGGTGGAAGAATCCGAACAGGGCCTGAAGGACATCGCCTCGCACAGCCGCTATCTGGCTGAAGGCCCGTTCCGCGGACTTGCGATCGCCAATGTGCACGGACGCATGGATCGCGACGAGCGCGAAGCGGAGATGCAGCGCTTCCGCTCAGGTGACGCGAAGGTGCTGGTGGCGACCACGGTGATCGAGGTGGGCATCGACATTCCGAACGCCAGCCTGATGGTGGTGGAACACGCCGAGCGATTCGGCCTTGCGCAGCTGCACCAGTTGCGGGGCCGCGTGGGGCGCGGCACGGGCAAGAGCCTGTGCGTGTTCATCGGAGACGCCGGAACGCCCGACGCCGCCGAGCGACTGGCGGCGATCGGAGCGAGTGACGATGGATTCGAGGTGGCGGAGAGCGACCTTCGCTTGCGCGGACCGGGCGAGGTGTTCGGGGCGCGACAGTCCGGACTGGCGCCCTTCCGCGTTGCGGATCTCTCCACCGACGCCGATCTGCTGCGCCTGGCCCGGGCGGACGCGCAGGCATGGATCGAGCGCGACCCCGACCTGATGGCTCCCGAATCGGCGCTGCTTCGACGCAAGTTGCTGCACACACACGGTGCGGCGCTTGGACTGGGCGACGTGGGTTGATCGGCCCGCGCCGTGCGTGGCCGCGTGGTGCGGTGGCGATACCATCGCGTTTCCAATGACCCAGGTTCTTTCGCTACGCGATGTGCAGTTCCGGCGCAGCCACGGCTTTGCGCTGCGCGTGCCGGCGCTTGATCTGGATGCGGGCGCGATGGCCCTGCTGTCGGGCGGCTCGGGTTCGGGCAAGAGCACCCTGCTCTGGCTGATCGCCGGACTGCTTCGAGCCGATGGCGGCTCCATCGAGGTCGCTGGCCAGCGACTCGATGCCATGCGTGAAAGCGACCGTGACCGCGTGCGCGCGCGCAGCATCGGACTGGTGTTCCAGACGCATCACCTGCTGCCCGACTTCACCGCGGAGGAGAATGTGGCGCTTGCACTGATGGCGGCGGGCGAGCCCGAACGATCGCACATGCCGCGCGCACGGGAGCTGCTTTCCTCGCTTGGCATCGAGCGACCGGGCGCACGCGCGAGCGACCTGAGCGTTGGACAGCAGCAGCGCGTCGCCGTGGCCCGCGCCATCGCGTGTCGACCCGCCCTTGTGCTGGCCGACGAACCCACCGCGAGCCTGGATGCCGACAGCGCCCACGCCGCGATGGAGGTGATCCAGAAGGCCTGCCGCGATGCTGGAGCCGCGCTGCTGTGCGCCAGCCACGATCCAGCCATGCAGGCGCGCTTTCCGCGCGTGATCGATGTGCGAGGATTCGCCACCGCGGAGGTGCCGGCATGAACGATCTTCGCGTGGTGCTTGTCAGCCTGAAGGCCCGCTTGGTGAGCACGCTCATCACCTCGGGCAGCGTCGCGGTGGCCGTGGCGTTGCTGCTGACCATGCTCAGTCTGCGCAGTGCCGGCTTCGAGGCGTTCCAGCGGGGATCGGGCACCACCCACCTGCTGGTCAGCGCCGACGCCAGCCCGCTGGTGGCCGTGCTGAACGGCGTGTTCTACGCCAACGCGCCGAGCAACCCCATTGCATGGGAGAAGTACGGCGAGATCCGCAGCAGCTTCCCGTACGAGTGGGCCATCGCAACGCTGCAGGGCGACTCGTTCCGCGGCTTCCCGGTGTGCGCAACGGCGCCCGAGTTCTTCACCAAGTTCCAGCCCGCCAAGGGCGAACCGTGGCAGCTTCGCGAGGGACACTTTCCGGAGAAGAACTTCCAGGTGTGCCTGGGCAGCGACGCGGCAGCCGGCACGGGCCTGCGCGTTGGACAGAAGGTTCAGTTGACCCATGGCGCGGGCAGCGAGCACGGCCATGAACACACGGAATTCCCGTACACGGTGGTCGGCATCCTGCAGCCGACCGGGTCGGCGCATGACCGCGCGGTGTTCACCGATCTCGAGAGCAGTTGGCTGCTGCACGCCTTCGATCGGCGCGAGCGCGCAGGCATCGAGGGCAAGCCCACGGTGGCGGACCTCACCGACGCGGATCGCAAGATCACGGGCATCCTGCTGCGGCTTCCCACGCGACCTGGCAGCGACGGAAGTGCCGCCATTCAGCAGCAGTTTGACGCGCTTCGCCGCGACCCCGCCATCGTGGTGGCGCAGCCGGCGCAGCAGATCGACCGCCTGCGCGGCATCGTGGGCAATGTGGATGGCATATTCATCGCCCTCGGCGTGGCCGTGCTGGTGTCGAGCGGCATCAGCATCCTGCTTGCGCTGTACAACAGCATGGCCGAACGACGCCGCCAGATCGCCGTGCTTCGCGCCATCGGCCTGTCGCGCGGGCGCGTGCAGGGCATGGTGGTGGCCGAAGCGTGCCTGATCGGTCTCACTGGCGCAATCGCGGGCGTGGTTCTGAGCGTGGTGGGTGGCTTCGCCGCA
>CAIPQY010000265.1 GCA_903867275.1 uncultured bacterium
CATGCGAATCGTGATGTGCTCGACGGCTTTCAGGCATCGGCGGATGAGCCGCGACTGCAGGCCGACGCGACACTGGTGCGCCTGCACGATGGAACCACCATCGTTCCAGCCACCGGACGCGTGAGTCTGGTGATGCCGGGCCTCTCATCGGATCTGCACGCAGGCGAAGTGGTTGAAGGCATCGGATGGCTGATGCCTGCGACCACGGCCGCCAACCCAGGCGAGCGTGATCCGCGCGTGGGAGCCTGGCAGCGTGGTTGGGTCGGGCGCCTGATGCTTGAATCCCAACCCACATGCGTGGTGGCGGCGCCATGGCCCACGCGTGTTCGATCGTGGTTGCAGTCGTGTGCCGATCGGAATCTGCTGCGTTCGCTCGGTGACTCGACCGGCAGCTCTGTTGCAACACTGGTGGTGGCCATGACCACGGGCCGGCAGTTGCCGGGATACGCGGCGTTGCGACAAACTTTCTCCGCGACGGGGCTAAGTCACTTCCTGGCGATCAGTGGCTTCAACGTGGCGGTGCTGTTTGGTGTGTGTGGCGTCTGTCTGGAGGCATTGCGCGTGCCGTGGTGGCTTCGTGGTTGGTGCCTGATCCTCACTGGGGTGCTGTTCCTGACCGTGGTGGATGTGGAAGTGTCGGTGCTGCGCGCGGGTGTAGCCGGCGTGATGGCGGGCACATCGCTCACCTTCGGCAGGGGCTGGCGCGGCAATGGCGTGCTGGCGACCGCCGCCATCGGAACGCTGCTTGTGGATCCGTGGTCAGCTCGGAATGTGGGCTTTCAGTTGAGCTATGGTGCCGTGCTCGCGCTTCGATATGGCTCGGATCCGGTGGACCGATGTCTGGCGATGTGTTGGCCCAAACGCTGGACGCTGCAAGATGGTTGGGTGCTTGTGTGGACGCGCGGACTGCGTCTGGCGTTTGCCGCGAGTCTGGCGGCGTCGCTGATGTCCACACCCATCACGCTTCTTTCCTTTGGATCGATCAGTCCGTGGTGTGCGGTGGCCAGCACCATGCTTGGTCCGCTTGCCGCGCTGCTCACGGTGATCGCCTCCATCGTGGTGGTGATCGGGTGGGTTCCGTTCATCGGACCGATGCTTGGTTGGCCGCTGTGGTGCCTTGGTTGGCTGTTCCTGCGCGCCGTGCTGTGGGTGGGTACATGGCCATTGTGCATGGTGATGCTGCTGCCACCCACATCGGGGCCGGTGTGTGCGCCACCCGATCCATCGGTTCTTGAATGGGTCGCGCTGGCAATCGGTGATGGAAGCGTGCACATGATCCGCTGTGGTGGTGAGGTGGTGGTGTTCGATGCAGGATCGATCTCGCGCGCTGGTGCGGGTTCGTCGGTGGTGGTGCCGGCGCTTCGGGCGCTTGGCGTGAACAAGATCCAGGCGATCGTGGTGAGTCATCCGCATCTCGATCACTATTCCGCCATTCCCGAGATCGTGCAGGCCTTCCCGGTGCAGCGCGTGGTGGTCACCGAGGCGTGGATGCGCGTGCGCGACCAGACCAGCGCCTGTGGATTCCTGCTGTCATGGTTGGCGAAGCATGATGTACCCGTGCGCTGCATGGTGGAAGGTGAAACGATTCGCCAGGGGCCGCTGACCTGGCGCGCCATCCATCCACCCAAGGGGTTCGTGCCGACGGCGGTGAACGACGGCAGTCTGGGCTTCATCATCCAGCATGAGGCGTTTCCAGAGCGACCTGCGGTGCTGCTGCTTGGCGATGCGCAGGATCAGGCGATTGCGCGTTGCCTGGCTCGACGCGACATCCTGCGACCATGGGCGATGGAGTTGCCGCATCATGGCGGCTGGCGACCCATCGCGCAGGCGTTGTGCGAGTGGGTGCATGCAGACATGGTGCTGCAGAGCACGGGTCAGCGTCGCTATGCGCGCGATCGATTCGATGTGGTTCTTCGAGAGACGCCACGCGGCGTCACCTGCCGCGACGGCGCGCTTCGATTCACCCTTGACCCGGTGCGCCAGCCGCAGCCGGCACGCCTGGAGCGCTGGGTGGAGGGGCGGTGGGCGCCAGTGCCGGTGTGGTGAGCAGCCATCCTTGCTGCAGACGCACGGCGGCACCGAATGCACCCTTGGCGGAATCCGTGAGCTGGAAGGTGATCGACGGCCCATGCACGGGAATGTCGATCGCGCGCGGCTTGCTCGATGCGTCAAGACGCTGGCTGCAGACTTCCTGATCACCATCGAGGACTCGCACCGTGCAGGCGAGCTGACCCTGCAGCAGCGGGGGTGATGCGAGCGTGAGGTGCATGGATGTGGTTCCCGGCGGCACCTGCATGATGAAGGATCCGGGTCCGTGCAGATCGAGATCGTGCAGATCCAGCGCGCGCTGAGGCTGCATGTGGATCACTGGTGCACTCAGGCGCTCCACTGGCGTTGCATTGGCGGTGCGCCACACCTGCGACCACAACGGCTGCATGCCACTGCCTGGACAGGCCACCCCAAGCACCGAACTCCACGGAATGGTGGTGACCGGTGCGGCACCGGGCAGATGCAGCTTGAGCAATTGCACCTGATCGCCCTTGCGCTGCCATCCATCCACATCCACCACACTGCCATCGCGCAACCACAGCCGCCACCCACTGGCCGCCCGCGGCCGTGGCGCCAGTTGAATCGACACGGTGCGCGCCAGATCGATCCAGCGCGAGGCCGCCTGTGGTGCCGAATCCTGCGTCTCCACCTGCACGCCACGATCCGGTTCGATGGCATTCACGAATCCATCCACA
>CAIPQY010000266.1 GCA_903867275.1 uncultured bacterium
CAGCTGGGCCTGCGCGGCATGATCGCCGGCGCGTTGGCGTGCTGGATGACCGGCGCGGTGGCGGGGCTGTTCCTGTAGTTCGCTTCAGCAGGCGGTGGCGTGCGGCATCTGCCGCGCACGGCCGCATTCGGCGCATGTGGTGGCCGGCGTGCCGCGCATGTCGTAGCCGCAGCCGGGGCACAGATCGTCGCGGAAATCCAGCCGAATCACCAGGCTGCATCCCTTGCACACGCTCTCGCCGATGGTGGCGGGGTGCGCGTGATGGCAGCGCGGGCACTTCATGCTGGCACCCGTCACGGCCGGCACATCGGCTCCCGACATGCGACGCACGCGGCCCATGCGCAGCAGCACGCCCGCAGCCAGCAGCGTGCACACATCCAGGATGAGCAGCGCGTACGCCACGCGCCACAGCATGGAGTCGTCGCGGCCCGTGGTCACTGCCTCGTTGATCAGGCCGGTGATCAGTGCGCCCATCACGGCGGTGCAGATGGTGGCGGTGTGGCGCAGATACGCGGCCGTGCCCGTCAGCGGCGCCAGGCCCAGCAGGCACCACAATGCGATGGAAAGCCCCACGGTGAAACAGCCGGTGGCGCCCGACACGAGCCATGCAGGTGGAACACCCTGGATGTTCATGGTGAATGGATCGATGGCGAGCATCGCCACGGCGATCCATCCAAGCGCCGAGAGCCCGGTCGCCACCAAGCCGACCGTGCCAAGCACGCGTTCGCTCGCGGAGGCTGCGCCGCCGCGGCCCTGCGATCGCAGCGCCACCGCGCAGCAGCCGGCCACCAGCGCGCTCGCATCGCCGATCAGCACCACCACATACGGAAACAGCTGGCGGTTACCGCCCATCGCGCCGTTGATCGCCACATCGAGCACCAGGCCGATCACGAAGGTGACCGCTGCGCCCCACAGCGCGATGCGCTCGGCGATTCGCATGCTGTCGTCCATGCGCCGCGTGCGGCGCGTCAGCGGCACCCAGGCCACGGCCAGTGAGGCGATGCCCATGCCATACCACCCCATGGCGAAGCGCTCGAAGCGCGGCGACAGCGAGTTGCTGGCCCAGATCAGCAGCATTGCCAGCAGCACCGACAGGCCCAGATACGAAGTGAACACCACATGCAGGGGCGACGCGCCGCGGCCCGCATCCGCCTCACCCACCTTCAGCAGCGCAGCGCAGGCCACCACGATCACGATGGCCGATCCCGCCAGTCGTCCGGCCTCGGCGGTGTCGGCCAGGAACAGCGCCGCCACGCCGCATGCCGCGGCCAGCGCCAGGGCGCTGAGCATCACCTTCAGAAGCAGGCCGCGCGTGACCATGGATGCAATCTAGCACCCATGTCGTGTGGCTGGTTCAGGATCCGGGCGCTGCCTTCGCGAAGAACATGTTGGGCTGCAGTCCGGTCACGCCCGTGGTGCGCATCAGGATGTCCGACAGGCGCGTCGCCTCGATTGCATCGAGCTGCTGCTTCGGGAACTGCCCGTTCTGGTACCAGAATCGGTCGCCGTCGCGCAGGCGCGTGAACTGGTTGGTGATGATGGCCATCGCGGTGGGGCCCACGCTCGCACCGGCCGCATGATCCTCGGCCAGCAGGCCCACCCATGGGTCGATGCTGTCCACCGAGCCATACAGCGACTTCAATGCGTCGGCGATGGCCGTGTTGGCGGTGATCTGCCCGAAGTTGCGCACGCGCGGCATGCCGAAGTCGACGCGCATGGTGTTGTAGTCGGGCAGTCCGTGGTCGCGGCCGCGCTGGATGTTCAGCGCACCCAGATCGAAGCCGCCCGACCCTGGAGGGCCGAACAG
>CAIPQY010000267.1 GCA_903867275.1 uncultured bacterium
CGCAGACGCGTCACGCTTTCGCCCCACACCTTCGGCGCGTCCACCAGCGGCACCAGCGCCAGCTGCACCGCCGTGACCCCTGACTGCGTCACGCGCTCCACCAGCTGCCCCGCATCCGCGGGTCGCATGCTCCAACTGCACACCGCCAAGGTCCGTTGCGACATGCGCCGAAGGTAGCCGAGGCATGCGCACCGCCGGACCGCACGAAAGGTGCATTCATCACCCGATTTCTTGCTGGATCGACACCCCTGCCTGCGCGTACCATGCCACCACTCATGAGCAGCGTCGAAGCCCCACCCAACCTGGCACAGCTGAACGCCGGGAAGCGAACCTTCAACGAGCGCTGCGAGGCCTTCATCAGCCGCCTGAGCACGCGCAACTGGTTCTGGCAGAAGGTGTGCAGCCTGATCTGGCTGCCCTTCGCCTTCCGCAGCGGCATCACGCTGCGCCGCGCCGCCGAGAACCGCTTCACCGCCGTGCTGCCCTTCACCCGCGGCAACCGCAACTGGTACAACGCGATGGCCGGCGCGGCCCTGCTTGGCAACAGCGAGGTGGCCGCAGGCCTGTTCCTGTTCGGCAGCGTGGGCAGCGACTACATCGTGGTGTGCAAGCGCATGGAGTACAAGTTCCTGCGCCCCTGCGTGGGCCCGGCCGTGTACGACATCGTGCCGCTGCAGGACCTGGACGCGCTCATCCGCAAGGGCGGCGAGTTCAACATCGACCTCGAGATGGACATCCGCCAGCAGGTGAAGGATCAGGGCAAGAAGAAGCGCGTGGGCAAGTGCATGATCACCTTCCACTGCGCGCCGAAGGCCATGATGAAGGCCCGCATGCTCCGCAAGAAGGCGGCCGCCGCCGCCCTGCCCGACGCGAACTGAGGCCGACCGTCATTGGACAGCCTGATGCCGCCCGGGGATGATCGCGCCATGCGACGCGCGATGCAGACCATCGGTTGGGGCCTGTACCTGGCCAGCAGCTGGACATGGTGCATCGGCATGTTCCTGCCCATCGTGCTGCTGCGCTGGTGGGGATGGCCCGGGTTCCTGGCCTTCGCGGTGCCCAACGTGATCGGCTGCTCGCTGTTCGGCTATGTGCTGAACCCCGACAGCAGCGTGCGGTTCATGAAGCGGTTCCGCCCGTGGATCATGGTGTTCGCCGCGGCGACCATCGCGTACCAGATGTGGTTCCTGAACGACCTCGCGCGCGCGAACAACCTGGATGTGATGTGGGTGCTGATGGTGCTTCTGGCGCTGGCACTGGCCGGCGTGCGAGCCGGCAGCCGCATGCTGCCCGTCGCGTGGCTCGCCTGGCCGATCAGCGTGGTGCTGTTCGTGGCGCTGGGCACGGGCTCGCTCGCCTCGCTGCCGGCCACCGGAACGCTGCCTCCGCTGTCGCTTGCATGGGCGGGGCCGTTCATGGCGCTTGGATTCCTGCTGTGCCCCTATCTGGATCCAACGTTCCACCTGGCGCTGCAGCGATCGCCCAGCCGCCACGCCTTCGCGGTGTTCGGCGTCACCTTCGCCGTGATGCTGGTGTTCACCGCGGCGATGTTCGACCCGGCCACCGGACTGGTGACCGCCAGCGCCCCGCTGTGGCTGGGTGCCAGCGTGATCACCTGGCAGTGGATCATCCAGTGCGGTTTCACCATCGGCGCTCATGTGGATGCCGTGCATGCCTTCGCGCGCGGCCCGGACGCGCGCCATCCACGCAGCACCGTGATGCGTGCAGGCGCCCGCGCGGTGCTGATCGCCACCGTCGCCACCGTGGCCGGGCTGGTGGTGCTGCTGGTGCTGAAGGCGCTCGAACCCGAACTGCCCCCCCTTGCACCCACGCTGCTGCCCCCCGCCGGTGCCACCGCCACCGTGGGCGAGTCCACCTACCTGCGCTGGCTTGGCCTGTATGGGGTGCTGTTTCCCGCGATCGTGCTTCTCGGTCTTCGCCGCGTGCCGTTTGAGGTGCAGGCCACGGCCATCTTCGGAGCGGCGTTGCTCGCTGAATTCGGCATGATTGGCGGCCGAACGCACCTGCTGGGCGTGGCCGTGCTGGTGGTGGTGCTCGCGGCGCTCTGGCCTTCGCGTCAGGATCGCGAAACCGCCGAAATACCGGCTGCGGATCCTCGTTGACGCGCGACGAGCCGCAACCCCATGCCCCTCCCCCCCGAACTCAAGCCCCTCCGTGAATCGGACTTCAACGCCGATGGCGCACGCCATCTGCTGAATCGCGCGGGCTTCGGCGGCACCCCCGAGCAGGTGCAGGCGCTGACCTCGCTTGGCCTGAAGAAGGCGATCGACGCGCTGGTCGACTACGAGAAGCGCACCTACAAGGACAAGACGGCGGAGTCCTTCGACGCGGACATCATCACGCTTCCCACCGACGAGGAGCGCCAGATGATCCGCCAGGCGCGCCTGAACAACGACGAGGCCACGCTGCAGAAGTTCGAGCGCGAGCGCAATCGCCGACAGGCCGCCGACCGCGAGCAGATCCGCGAGATGCAGAAGTGGTGGCTGCAGCGCATGATCGAAACACCGCGGCCGCTGGAAGAGAAGATGACGCTGTTCTGGCACGGCCACTTCGCCAACGGCTACCGCACCGTGGAGGAGAGCTGGAACATGTTCCAGCAGAACCAGCTGTTCCGGCAGAACGCCACCGGCAACTTCGCGCAGCTTGTGCGCAAGGTGGTGCGTGATCCGTCGATGATCAAGTACCTGGACAACGACGAGAACCGCAAGGGCCGACCCAACGAGAACCTGGCTCGCGAGCTGATGGAACTGTTCACGCTGGGCGAGGGTCGCGGCTACACCGAGAACGACATCAAGGAGGGCGCACGCGCGCTCACCGGCCTCACCTTCCAGGACAACCAGCCGCGCTTCGATCAGGGCACCCATGACGACGGCGGAAAGACCATCTTCGGCTACACCGGCACCTTCGACGCCGACGGGTTCGTGAACCTGATCCTGGCCAAGAAGGAATGCCCCGAGTTCATCTGCATGAAGCTCTACCGCTTCTTCGTGAACGACGCGCCCGGCGGCTTCGCCAAGGACCAGATGGCCTTCATCACCGCGCTCGCCAAGGTGTTCGTGGAGAAGAAGGGCGAACTGAAGCCGGTGCTGAAGGCGATGTTCGCCAGCGAGCACTTCCATCACCCCGCCAACCGCGGCGCCATCATCAAGAGCCCGGTGCAGCTGATCGTGCAGGCGGTGCGCCAGTTCCACACGCCGGTGCGCGAACTGAGCGTGCTGAACAGCGCTTCCGACCTGATGGGACAGAACCTGTTCCAGCCACCCAGCGTGAAGGGCTGGGACGGCGGCCGCGGCTGGATCAACACCAGCACCATGTTCACGCGCCAGAACCTCCTGGTGTACCTGCTCACGGGCCGCAGCCCCAAGAGCCAGGAATGGGAAACCAACAACGCCGGCTTCGACGCGCGCCATCTGGTGGCTGCCGTGCGCGCCGCCGACGGCAGCGTGCCCCTGGACGACGGCATCGCGTGGCTGCTTCGCTGCGCGCTGAGCACGCCACCCATGAGCGAGCGCACCAGCGCCGTGCTGCAGTGCTTCAAGCAGCGCAACATGGCACTGGACAACACCGGCATCATCGAGGCACTCTGCCTCATCACCGCCATTCCCGAATATCAACTGTGCTGAAGGAGCCATCATGAGCGAACTCGAAGCCCCCTACTCCCGACGCCTGTTCATCCGCCACGGCGTGGCGCTGGCAAGCCTGGCCGCCACCGTGCCGTCGTTCATCCAGAACTCGGCGTTCGGACTGGTGGCGCAGGCGGCGGCCAATCCCGGACTGGCCGGCGTGCCGGGCGAACGCGTGCTGGTGATCGTGCAGATGGGCGGCGGCAACGACGGACTGAACACCGTGGTGCCCTACGGCAGCGCGGACTACTACAACCAGCGTCCCACGATCGGCATCCAGGCACCCACCGCGCAGTCGCGCGGGCAGGCGGGCGTGGCGCTGGATCTGGCGCGCGACCCGGGCATCGGACTGCACCCCTCGCTGCGCGGGCTGAAGGAACTCTTCGACGACGGTCAGCTGGCCGTGCTGCAGGGCGTGGGCTATCCCAATCCCAATCGCAGCCACTTCACCAGCATGGACATCTGGAACACCGCCGACACCAACGGCAAGGGTGACGGATGGATCGGCCGCTACTTCGACAACGCCTGCAACGGCACGCCGCTTCCCGAAGGCGCCATCAGCATCGGACGCACGGCGCCGCTGGCCATGGTGGGCAAGGTGCAGAAGCCCATCAACTTCGAGAGCGCCGACCTGTTCCGCTGGATGGGCAACGACGTGGATCAACGCATGGAGGCCACCTACGAGGCCATGAATCGCGCGGGCGTGCTGCCGCACACCTCGGAGCGCAGCGAGGCCGCCTTCCTGATGCGCACCGCGCTGGATGCGCAGCTGAGCAGCGACCGCATCCGCGCCGCGGTGGATCGCCAGCCGCTCGCCACCTGGCCCAGCAGCGATCTGGCCAAGCAGCTGAAGATGATCGCCGCCATGATCCGCGACGGCATGAAGACGCGCGTGTACTACGCCAGCATCTCCGGCTTCGACACGCACGCCGGGCAGCTGGGCACGCACGCGCGCAACCTGCAGCAGGTGGGCGACGCGCTGCTGGCCTTCCAGAAGGAACTGAAGGCCCAGGGCAACCAGGACCGCGTGGCCACGCTGGTGTTCAGCGAGTTCGGTCGCCGCGTGCGACAGAACGCCAGCGGCGGCACCGACCACGGCACCGCGGCACCCAGCTTCGTGATCGGCGCCAAGGTGAAGGCGGGCCTGCACGGCGCGCATCCCAGCCTGACCGACCTCGACAACGGCGACCTGAAGTACACCCAGGATTTTCGCGGCGTGTACGCGGCGCTGCTCGAGGACTGGCTGAAGACGCCATCGAACAAGGTGCTCGGCGGCACCTTCACCAAGGCCAGCATCATCAAGGCGTGAACGCGCGGCGCGGCGCGGCGGATGTTTGGAACGAGAATCGGCCCCCCTTGCGGAGGGCCGATTCCCCGTCCCACGACAGCCGGATTCCCTGCCGGCCGCCGCAGCGTCTGCACCGGGGCTGGTTCCCGCAACCGCCGATGCCGCCCGAGGGGCCGCTTCCCGACGGCCCGCTCGACTTCAGCCACACAGATAGACCGAATCGGGGCGCGACCAAATGTGCGCATGCATGAATGCGCACACTCCCGTGCGCGCCGCCTGCCTGGCGTGATGTCGGCGACGCAAGCCTTCGCGGCGCGTCAGGTTTCAAGACACGGCGGGTCGCATTCCTCGTCCAACCACTCGGGTCGCACGCCTTCGGGCAGCGCTTCGAGGAATGCCTTGCCATAGAACTTGGTGGCGATGCGCGCATCGAGCACAACCACCTGCCCGCGATCGGCGCTGCTGCGGATCAGGCGACCGAACCCCTGACGGAAGCGCAGGATGGCGCGCGGCAGCGAATCCTGACGGAAGGCATTGCCACCCTCGGCCTCCACGCGCTCGCTGCGCGCCTTGGCAAGCGGCTTGTCGGGACTCTCGAAGGGAAGCCGCGTGATGATCACGTTGCGAAGCCCGTCGCCGCGCACATCCACGCCCTGCCAGAAGCTGCTCACGCCGAACAGCACGCTGCGCGGATCCTCCATGAACCGCTGCAGCATGGTGTTGCGAGGCATGCCGCGGTTCTGCACGAAGAACGGGCGGGCCATGTCGGCCATGGCACCCTCCACGCGCTGCGCGATGCGCTCCATCGATTGCGCGCTGGTGAACAGCACGAAGGCGCCGCCATCGGTCTGGTGCACCTGCTGCAGGATGCGATCGGCCAGCGCCTGCTCGTACATGGGGTGCGTGGGCTCGGGCATGCCGCGGTCGATCAGCAGTCGAACCTGATTCGCGAAGTCGAAGGGGCTGCCAAGCTGCACGCACTTCGCGTCGTCACAGCCCAGGCGGCGCGCCACCAGGGCGAAGTCGCCCGGCGAGGTGGCCATGGTGGCGCTCGTCAGCGTCACCGACACCGGCTTGGCGAACAGGTGCTCGCGCAGGATGGGCGCCACATCCACCGCCGCCGCGGCCATGGTCATGAGCGGGCGCCGCGTGCCCTTGGGCGGCTTGCGACTTTCCACCCAGTACACGCAACCGGGAATGCTCTGCTTCAGCAGCGCGTCGGCGCTGTTGGCCACGCCGTCGGCGCGCTCGGCGTAGGCGTTCAGCTCGAAGCCGTCGGCCTCCTCCAGTGCGTCGTCCTTCAGCAGCCGCAGCGCGCCCGCGAGTTCGCGCATGGGTTCGCTCAATCCGTCGGGCACCACATCGGGGCCGCTCACGCGACGCTCGCCGGGCCCTTCGCCCTGCTTGCGCGCGAAGCTCCACAGGTCGGCGCTCATGCCCTCCAGCGCATGCTCGCACTGCTCCACCAGTCGCAGCGCCGCGCCCACGCGCGCATCGGCCCCGCCGCGCACGCGCAGATGCGGCAGGAAGCCGCGACCACCGTTGGCCAGCAGCGCGCGCAGCAGATGCTTCACGCCGCCCTCGGAGAACTTCATGCCGAAGTGCTCGCTGGCCACGTCCTCCATCTCGTGCGCCTCGTCCAGGATCACGTGCTTGTAGTCGGGCAGGAAGCCGCGGCCGCGCGCGCGCAGTGCCAGGTCGCTGAAGAACAGCGCGTGGTTGCACACCAGCAGGTCGGCGTTCTCCATGCGACGCCTGGCCGACTGGTAGAAGCACTTGTCGTAGGTTGGGCAGCGGCGGCCCATGCAGTTGTGCGGATCGCTGACGGCCTGCTCCCACACATCGGCGCCGGGGTGCACGGGCAGCGAGCTCAGCGATCCATCGCGCGTCTCCATGGCCCAGTCCTCGAGTTGGTGCAGCGCATGACGCTCGCGCTCATCGGGGAACAGCCGCTCCTGACGCTGGCTGGCCAGCCGCAGGCGCCGAAGGCTGAGGTAGTTGTTGCGCCCCTTCACCAGCACCGCGCTGAACTCGTCCGCGGCGATGGCGCGCAGCAGCGGAATGTCCTTCTCCAGGATCTGCTCCTGCAGGCTGATGGTGTGGGTGGCGATCACCACGCGCTCGCGCTTCTCCACGATGTGGCGGATGGCCGGAATGAGATAGGCGAAGCTCTTGCCCACACCCGTGCCGGCCTCCACCATCAGGCGTCCGGCGCGCTGCAGGTTGTCCTCGACGAGCCGCGCCATCTCCAGCTGCTGCGGACGGAACTCGAAGCCGCTCAGGCGGCGCGCGAGTGGTCCGGTGTCGCTTAGGATGGCTTCTGCATGAAGGGCCACGCCGCAAGCGTAGCCATGGCACGAACCACGGAGGCACCATGCTGTTTCGACAGATCACCGATCCCATCCTTGCCCAGTACGCCTACCTGATCGGCTGCCAACGCACCGGCGAGGCCATCGTGTTCGACCCCGAACGCGACATCGAGCGGTATCTGGACATCGCCAAGCGCGAGGGACTGCGCATCGTGGCCGTGGCCGAAACGCACATCCACGCGGACTTTCTGAGCGGCGCACGCGAACTTGCCGAGCGTGCGTGCGCGCATGTGTACGTGAGCGGCGCGGGTGGGCCCGACTGGCAATCCGCCTGGGCGACCGAGTATCCACACACGCTGCTTCGCCATGGCGACACCTTCCGCGTGGGCAACATCGGCTTCAAGGCGGTGCACACGCCCGGACACACGCCTGAACACATGTCCTATCTGGTCACCGACCATGGCGGCGGTGCCACCGAACCCATGGGCATGATCACCGGCGACTTCGTGTTCGTGGGTGATCTGGGCCGACCCGATCTGCTTGAAAGCGCCGCGGGCGTGCAGGGCATCGCCGAACCCAGCGCGCATGAACTGTGGCGAAGCGCGTCGGCGTTCGTGCAGTTGCCGGACTTCCTGCAGGTGTGGCCGGCGCATGGCGCGGGCAGCGCGTGCGGCAAGGCGCTTGGCGCCATTCCGCAGTCGACCGTGGGCTACGAGAAGGCCAACAGCCCGGCGCTGAAGCTGGTCGCCGACCAGCGCGCGTTCGTGAAGGACATCCTGGCAGGCCAGCCGGAGCCGCCGGTGTACTTCGCACGCATGAAGGCGCTGAACCGGGACGGCGTGCCGCTGCTCGGAGCGCTGCCAAGCCCCGCGGTGGTGACCGATGTGCGTGCACACGAGCCGGCGTGGGCACGCGAAGGCGTGACCGTGGTGGACACGCGGCCGTGGGCCGTCTTCAGGCAGGGCCACCTGCCGGGCTCGATCCACGCGCCGCCTGGCAAGATGCTGCCCATGATCGTGGGCTCGTACGTGAACCCCGCCGATCACATCGTGCTGGTGTGCGAGCCGGGCCGCGCCTCCGAGATCATCACCGAACTGGTGCGCATCGGTTACGACCACTGGCTGGCCGTGGTGCCCCCCGACGCACTTGCGCATGCGACCACCTGCGTGCCGGCGCGCGACATCACCGTGCAGCAGGCC
>CAIPQY010000268.1 GCA_903867275.1 uncultured bacterium
CACGATGCGACCCTGGCTGGCGATGCGTTCGGCGATGGCTCGGCCGATGCCTCGGCTGGCTCCTGTCACGATGGCTACGCGCGTTTCGATTGGATGGACTCCTCGGGGGCGGATGGTAACGAGCGATGCGGCGTGCGTTGGAAGGAACGCTCGTGCTGATCAGCTCGGCCCGCCTGGACCGCCGGGACCCTTGGGTCCAGGAGCCTGCGGACCGCCGCCGCCCTTGCGCTTGCCGGGGCCGCTGGGTGAGCCACCGGGAGCTGGACCCGATGGCGCGGCCGGTTCGTCGCCACCGCCGCTGCTGGAATCACCTTCGATGGAGCGATCCTGCTGCGCCACGGTCACCACTTCGTCAGGCAGCTTCGACTTCTCGAGCTGCTCCTTGAGGATCTTCACCCACTGCTGCACGCGGGGTTCGGCCTTGTTGCCCTTGAGCTGGTCGATCACGTTCGGCGGCGTCGGCACGGCCGAGAAAGTGCACTGCTCGGCGCCACCGGGGCTCTTCACCGACCACAGTTGGGGGTCAAAGCGGTCGTCGGTCATGAAGATGCCGAGCGCCATGAACGTTTCCGGCTCCTGGCCACCCGTGCAGCCCACGGTCACGCGGTCGATGCGCTCGGTGGCGCGCTTCCACTGACCGTCCTTCTGCATCAGGTCGAGCGTGGTCTGATCGGCGTCGCTCAGCATGGGCTTGAGCTTGGTGGCATCGCCCTTCACCATGGCGTTGAAGAACAGCAGCGTGGCCTCGAGGCGCTTCAGATCGCCGGCGGCGTCGCCGGTGTTGGGGCGCTCGCTCTCGTCCATCTTCACGCGCGAGTCGATGGCCAGACGCTTCATCACGTCGTCCACGCTCTCGACCTTCACTTCCTGCTTGGGCGGAGGTGGCGGCGGTGGGGGTGCGGCTTCCTCTTCCTTCTTGCCGCAGGCGGTCAGCGCAAGCACGGCGGCCAGCAGGGCCGACTGGAGCAGTTCAGGCCTTCGCACGTTGTGGCTCCTCGATGGTGTCATGGTTGGTCACCTCAGCCGAGCGATCGATGCGACGCATCAGTCCGCGCAGCACGCTTCCGGGGGCCATCTCGTGCAGCGACGCGCTGGTGTCCAGGCCCTGAGACTTGCGCCAGGACAGCATGTCCAGGCAGCAGGTGTCCCAGCGTACAGGCTTCACGATCTGGTCCACCAGCAGCGACTTCAGCGTGGCGGCGTCGTTGGTGGCGTGCGGCTTGCCGGTGACATTGCTCCACACGGGGCAGTGCATGGCGCGGAACTCCACGTGTTCCAGCGCGCGGGCCATGCCCTCGGCGGCGGGCGCCATCAGGGGACTGTGGAACGCGCCTGCAACGGCCAGCTTGGTGGCGCGCAGACCCATGGTGCCGGCGACTTCCACCGCACGATCGCATGCCTCGGCGTGACCGCTGAGCACGATCTGGCCGGGCGCGTTGAAGTTGGCGGGAACAAGCACCTGATCCTTGGCCGCGGCGGCGCACACCTCGTTCGCCTTCGCCTCGTCGGCGCCGATCAGCGCCACCATGCCGCCCTTGCTCGCTTCGGCGGCCTTCTGCATCAGGCGGCCACGCGTGGCGACCAGTCGAAGGCCTTCGGCGAAGGTGAACACGCCGGCCAGCGCCAGCGCGGTGTACTCGCCAAGCGACAGGCCAAGCGCGCCCACGATGGGCACTTCGCCGCCTTGCTCGACCATCGCCGCGTGACAGGCCAGGCCGCAGGTGAACAGCGCCGGCTGGCTCACATCGGTGCGATTCAGGTGTTCGGTGGGGCCCTCGAAGCACAGCGCGCTCAGTCGGGCGCCACCATCGAGTTCAACCAGATGATCGGCCTGCGCGAACAGCGCGGCCGCGGCGGGACTGGCGTCGCACCAGGTCTTGCCCATGCCGACCGCCTGCGCGCCCTGGCCCGGACAGAGAAGAATGTGCTGGTTCGTCATCGATGCGTCTCCTGAAATGAGGATCCCCGGAATGGTGCGTGTCACACGTTCCACACGCCGCTGGCCCACGTCATGCCGCCACCGAAGGCGACCATCATCATCGGCTTGCCCGCAGGCACCTTGCCCGCGCGCCACACCTGGTCCAGGCACAGTCCAACGCTGCCGGCGCTGGAGTTGCCGAAGCGATCGATGTTCACGAACACCTTGTCCTTGGGCAGGCCGATCTTCTCCATCGCGCTCTCGATGATGCGGATGTTGCTCTGGTGGCAGATCACCTGGCTCAGGTCATCCGGCGTCAGCTTGGTGGCTTCCAGCGCCTCCTCGATCACCTGACGGAACCGGTTCACCGCGAACTTGAACACCTCGCGGCCATTCATGCGCAGGCAGCCGAGGCGGATCGGGTTGTCGCGATCGGCTTCGGGCACTTCCTGCGCGCGGCGCGGCAGGTACAGGCCGCTCCAGTCGCGACCATCGCTGCCCAGTTGCTGGTACACGCAGCCACGATCGGGGTTCTCGTCGGCCACCAGCACGGCGGCGCCTGCGGCATCGCCGAACAAGATGCTGACCGAACGTTCCTGATAGTCGATCACGCTGCTCATGGCGTCGCCGCCGCACACGCCGATGCGCTTGAAGCGACCGGAGCGGATGAGCGAGTCGGCGACATTCATCGAGTACACGAAGCCGCTGCATGCGGCCACCACGTCGAAGGCACCGGCGCCAACCGCGCCCACTTCGCCCGCCACGCGGCACGCCACGCTGGGGCAGCTCATCTCCTGCGTGCAGGTGCCCACGATGATCAGGTCCAGATCGGAGCCCTTCATGCCGGAGGCGTCCAGCGCGTTCTTGAGCGCGTCGCGGTTCAGCGTGAAGGTGCCCTCGCGGCTCGGGTCGCACACGCGGCGTTCGCGAATGCCCGTGCGCTGCACGATCCATTCGTCGTTGGTGTCGACCATCTTGGCGAGGTCGTCGTTGGTGAGTCGTCGTTCCGGAACCGCGCTCCCCGTACCCGCGATCCGGACGCCGATGGCGCCGGAGGCTCGGGTCACGCGGTCACCTCGGCATCGATGCCCATCGCTCGCAACTCGCCCAGGCGGTTGCTGATGGTGGTGTTCACGCCGCTCAGCACGAACAGGCGCATGCGAAGGATGGCGTTCATGATGGTGCGGGCCTGGCTGCTGCCGTGGCTGATCAGGCACACGCCGTTCACGCCCAGCAGCGGTGCGCCGCCGTACTCGTGATAGTCGTGCTTGGCGTACAGGCTCTTCACCACCGGCTCCAGTCGCGCGGCCAGTTCGGGATCGATCGCAAGCACCTCGCGCGCAAGCGCCTTGAAGATGCCGCTCGACAGGCCTTCGGCCAGCTTGATCATCACGTTGCCCACCACGCCGTCGGTGATCACCACGTCGGCTTCGCCGTCGAACACGCCGCGGCCTTCCACGAATCCGGTGAAGTTGCTGCCTTCGGCGCGGCGCAGCAGGTCGCGCGCCAGACGCATGTCATCGGTGCCCTTCTGCTCCTCGCCACCAACGTTCATGATGGCGACGCGAGGCTCCTTGATGCCCACCAGTGCGCGGGCATAGGCCTCGCCCATCACGCCATACTGCGCAAGATGCACGGGCTTCGGCTCGATGTTGGCGCCCACGTCGATCAGCACCACGGGGCCCTTGAACGTGGGAACCGTCACGGCGATGCCGGGGCGGATCACGTTGGGAAGGCGACGCATGTGCATCTGGGCAGCGCCCACCATGGCGCCGGTGTTGCCTGCGCTCACGATGGCGTCGAGACGATTTTCAGCCTTGGGGCCGGCGTGACGCGCCATCACCACCAGGCTGGCGTCCTTCTTGCCGCGGATCGCTTCCACCGGCGGATCGTCCATGCCGATCACTTCGGTGGTTGCAACGATCTCAATGCGCTTGTCGCTGATGCCGCGCTCGCTCAGCGTCTCTTCGATGACGCGGCGATCGCCGTAGAGGACCAGTTCGTCCTCCGGCGGAAGCTTTGACAGTGCTTGCAGGCAGCCCTTCAGGATTTCGTCAGGGGCGTTGTCGCCACCCATGACGTCCACGCCAAGTCGCATGGATCACTGTCCCGCTCGGGACGTCTTCACCTGCAGGCCGGGACGAACGTAGCCACAGCCAGTGCAGGCGGTGTGCGGACGCTTGGCGGTGCCGCAGTTGGGGCACAGCACGGTGTGCACGGCCTTGATCGCCTGATGCGAACGACGGCGGCGGGTACGACCGGGAGATTGACGGAAGGCTGGGGTCATGGCGTCCTCGTGTGATTCCGCAGGGGAAATGCCCTGTGGGGAGCCCCACAAGTTAGCCAAATGGCCGTTGCTGTCAAGGCGACTGAATATCCGATAACTCAATTGGGACGCTGCGGAGGCGCTGCGCGTCCAGCACAACCTTCTTACTCTCGCGCGCCTATGGCCGGATTCGAACTCTTCACCGACGGTGCCTGCTCCGGAAACCCTGGCCCTGGCGGCTGGGCCTTCGTGTTGCGCGGCCCCGGCGTGGTCGGGGACATGGAGCGCAGCGGCGGGGAGGCCCAGACCACCAACAACCGCATGGAACTGATGGCCGTGATCGAGGGTCTGCAAACCCTCGCCGAGCCCTCGGAGGTGCGGGTCGTTTCAGACAGCGAGTATGTGGTGAAGGGCCTTCGGGAATGGCTCGACGGCTGGAAAGCGCGCGGCTGGCGAACCGCCGCGAAAAAGCCGGTGAAAAACGATGATTTATGGAAGCGGCTGGATGCGCTGCGGGCCATGCACCGCGTGCGTCCGGAGTGGATCCGAGGACACAACGAACACCCCGAAAACACCCGGTGCGACGCGCTGGCGGTGGCCGCCATCGAGGCCTTGCGCCGTGGCGGTGGGGTGCGAACTGGCTGAAATCGACCCCCAGGCACCGAAATACAACGAATTTCGACCGCCTTCGGACTTCCCGAGACCTTGCGGGCTGGTGCCGGCTTCCGCTAGACTCGCCGATCCGCCCCATTGAGGCGGAGAAATTCTCACAGGACCCCGCATGCCGACCATCAATCAGCTCGTTCGCAACCCCCGCCGCGACCCGCCAGCCAAGAGCAAGGTCAAGGACCTTGTTCGTTGCCCGCAGAAGCGTGGCGTGTGCCTGCAGGTGAAGACCGTCACCCCGAAGAAGCCCAACTCGGCGCTTCGCAAGGTGTGCCGCGTTCGCTTGAGCAACGGCAAGGAAGTCACCGCATACATCGGCGGCGAAGGCCACAACCTGCAGGAGCACAGCATCGTGCTCGTGCGCGGTGGTCGCGTGCGCGATCTGCCCGGTGTGCGCTACCACGTGGTGCGCGGCACCCTGGACTGCCTCGGCGTGGATGGCCGCAAGAAGGGCCGCTCGCTGTACGGCGTGAAGAAGAAGGCCGCTGCGGCCACCAAGAAGAAGTGATCCGCAGGGATCACTCGACGGAACGACGAATCAAATCACTCGCGCCGCGAGGCGCACAACAACTTCGGCAAGTAATCGCGGGCTTTCACCTCCGGGCATGTCGCCCGACCCGCGGTGAACGATGGATTCCACTTCGGAATCGCCGAGCCTTCAGGAGGAGCCCCCAATGGGCGGACGCATCACTCACAGCGAGAAGCAGCTTCAACCCGATCCCCGCTACCAGGACACCACGGTGGCGAAGTTCATCAACTGCCTGATGTACGACGGCAAGAAGGCCACCGCGCAGAAGGTCGTGTACGCGGCCTTCGACGCGATCCAGGCCAAGCTGGACAAGGAAAAGCCCGAGAGCATGCCGCGCACCGCGATCGAGGTCTTCCAGAAGGCCCTCGAGAACGTGCGCCCCGTGGTCGAAGTGCGCTCCAAGCGCGTCGGCGGCGCCAACTACCAGGTGCCGATGCAGCTGAACCGTCGTCGTCAGCAGAGCCTGACGTTCCGCTGGATCCTCGAGGCCACCCGCGAGGAGAAGGGCAAGCCCATGCACCTGAAGCTGGCCGGCGAACTGTTCGGCGCGGCCAAGGGCGAAGGCAAGGCCGTTCAGACCAAGGAAAACACCCACCGCATGGCCGACGCCAACAAGGCGTTCGCGCACTTCGCGTGGTGAAACCGGGCTTCGCGGTTCGGGGCCATGGGTCCTGAATCGAATGCAAGCACCTCAGCGCCCGCTGGTGTCGGCCAGCGGGCGCTTCTCTTTTTGGGTGGCGCTGGGAGAATGCGCCCGTGACCGAGATGCACCAGAGGCAGATGCTGCTCGACTGGCTGGGTGCCGAAGGGCAGCGGCGATTGCGTGATGCGCACGCGCTGGTGGTGGGGTGCGGCGCGCTGGGTGGCGTGATCATCGAGTGGCTGGCGCGCGCCGGGGTGGGGCAGCTGACGCTGGTGGACCGCGATGTGGTGGAGCCAAGCAACCTGCACCGCCAGGTGCTGTTCACCGAGCGCGATGCGCGCGAGGGCGTGCCGAAGGCCGAAGCGGCGGCGCGACGGGTGCGCGAGATCGCTTCGGGCGTGCGCGTGCATGCATGTGTGGAACATCTGGGCCTGGGCAACGCCTCGGAACTGGCGCGTGGCGCGGGCGTGATCGTGGACGGTCTGGACAACATCGAGACGCGATTGGTGCTGAACGATCTCGCCGTGCGCGATGGCACGCCGTACATCTATGCGGCGGCGGTGGCGATGCAGGGTCGTTCGATGGCCATCATGCCGGATGGCGCCTGCCTTCGCTGCGTGTTTCCCGAGCAGGCGCAGCCGGGGGCGCTGGAGACGTGCGACACGGCAGGGGTGCTGGGACCCGTGGTGGGGTTGACGGCTTCGTTCGCGGCGTTGCAGGCGCTTCGCGTGCTGGCGGGGCGGGCGGATCTGCTTGATCGCGGCTTGTGGAGCGCGGATCTGGTTGTCAATCGATTTGCGTCGCTGCGCGTGCCGCGCGATGTGGGGTGCCCATGCTGCGGCGTGCGGCAGTTCAGTTTCCTGCAGGCGGTTGGAGATCGTGCCGCCAACCTGTGCGGTCGCGGCGCGGTGCAGGTGCTTCCGCCGGGTGGCGTGCGTGCCACCATCAGCCTGCCGGCGCTGGCGGAAAGGCTTCGCGCGCATGGCGTGTTCGAGATGCGGGGCGACCGACTGCAGGGCGAACTGGCGACCTGCAACGCCGATGGCGAGGCGTACGAGTTGACGGTGTTCGCCGATGGGCGCGCGATCGTGGGGCGCTGCACCGATCGCGACGCGGCGCGCAGCGTGTACGACCGATTCATCGGCGGTTGATGCGACCGGATGCCGGCGCGCGGGCTAGCATGCGCGCATGACAACCACCGCCACCCAGACCAGCATCGGATCGATGATCGCCGCCGGACTTCGCATGGCCATCGGCTACGGCACCAAGCTGTGCGAGGATGTTCCTGCAGACAAGTTCGGCCACATGCCGCACCCCAACATGAACTCCGCGCTGTTCAACATGGCGCACCTCACGATCTACACCGAGCGATGCCTGCAGATGATCGGCCGCGAGGACCTGGCGCAGACCGTCGACCCGAAGTGGGAGGAGCAGTTCAAGAACGGCGCGCAGTGCGTGGAGCAGGATGGTCGCTATCCCGGCAAGGAAGCGATCATGAAGCGCTACGTGGAGCGATACACGGTGGTGGCCAGCGCGCTGGACGCGGCGGATGACGCCGTGTTCACCAAGCCGAACCCGATGGGTGGTCGCATGACCGAGATGCTGCCCACCATGGGTGCGGCGGTGATGTTCCTGTGCGGCAGCCACATGCAGATGCACCTGGGTCAGGTGAGCGCGTGGCGTCGCGCCATGGGCATGGGCAGCATCATGTGATCG
>CAIPQY010000269.1 GCA_903867275.1 uncultured bacterium
ATCAACCCCATCGGCAGCCCAAGCGGCGGCCCGGCGATCACCTACAACCCCGGCGTCGGCATCCGCGGCACCGACACCTTCACCTACACGCTGAAGGATGCGAGCAACCAGGTTTCGGTGCCCGCCACCGTCACCATCGACGTGAAGCCCGTGCTGTCGCCGTTCACGGGTTTGGCCAACAACGAGCCAGGCCTCAACTCGCGCTTCTACGCGCTCACGAGTCCGACCACACTGCCCGACTTCGCCTCACTCACGCCGTACCAGTACGGCACCGTCAGCCTGCTGGCGTACGGCGGCACCACCGGCATCTGCGTGGGCAGCAGCCGCGCGGACAATGTCGGAGCCGTGTTCGAAGGCTGGATCCAGGCGGCCACCGAAGGCAACTACACGATGTCGGTCACCTCGGATGCCGGAAGCCAGCTGTTCATCGATGGGCTGTTGGTGGTCGACAACAATGGCCTTCACACCTACACCGAGAAGACCGGCACGATCTACCTGAAGCCCGGCTTCCACTCGATCCGCATCCCCTTCTTCGAATCGACCGGCACCTGCGGCCTCACCCTGAAGTGGGCCGTGCCGGGCACCACCACCCGGATCACGGTTCCGGCATCGGCCCTGAGCCACGGGGGCCAGTTGCACGATCTGGACGGCTCTGGCGGCGTTGATCTGGGCGATCTGGCCGTGCTGATGCTGGAATTCGGATCCGATTGCAGCCTGAACCCCTGCTACGGCGATCCCAATGGCCAGCAACGGGTCGGCATCGATAGCGCCTGCAGTTGCCCAAGTGACCTTGATGGCAATGGTTACATCGATTTTGGCGACGTGGCCTTCTTCCTGATGTATTGACGGGCACCCCCCGCTCAGCCTCTCGATGGGCTTGCGGCCACCCTCGGGTTCCTCTACACTGCGCGGCTCGAATTCGCACGCCGTCAGAACTACCGAATCGGCGCTGGACTCTTGGCTGAGCCAGCAACGCCCCTTGTGGGGGCCCGACAGGTAGGAGGTAAGGACCAATGGCCAAGAAGGTTTCCAAGGTTTTCAAGATCATGGCTCCGGGTGGCAAGGCCACACCGGCTCCGCCACTCGGCCCGGTGCTGGGCGCCAACGGCGTCAACCCCGGCCAGTTCATCACCCAGTTCAACGAGAAGACCCGCGAGCTGAACGGCCGCGTGGTCGGCTGCATCGTCACGGTGTTCGCCGATCGCACGTTCGAGCTCGAGATCAAGTCGAGCCCGGTGAGCGTGATGATCGCCGCGGCCCTGAAGATCGAGAAGGGTTCGGGCCAGCCCAACACCGTGAAGGTGGGCAAGCTGAGCAAGGACCAGGTCCGCAAGATCGCTGAAGAGAAGTTGAAGGACCTGAACACCACCAGCGTCGAGAGCGCGATGCGCGTGGTCGAAGGCACTGCCCGAAGCATGGGCGTGACGGTGGAGGCCTGATCCCATGAGCATTCCAAGCAAGAAGACCAAGTCGTCGTTCCGCGGTTTCGGCAAGCGCATGCGCGCCAACCTCGAGAGCAAGCCCGCAAACGCTTTGGCCCCGGCCGAAGCGATCAAGGCCCTTCGCACGTTCAAGGCCCCCAAGTTCGACCAGACGGTGAACGTGGTGGTGAACCTCGGCATCGATCCGAAGGCCGCCGATCAGGCGCTTCGCGGCTCGATCGCCATGCCCCACGGCATCGGCCGCAGCGCCCGCGTGGTGTGCTTCTGCCAGAGCGACAAGGTCGCCGCGGCGAAGGCCGCCGGCGCCGTCGAGGCCGGTGGCGATGAGCTGGTGGCCAAGATCGAGGGCGGATGGATGGACTTCGACGTGGCCGTGGCCAGTCCCGACATGATGCGTGTGGTCAGCAAGCTCGGCAAGGTGCTCGGACCCAAGGGTCTGATGCCCAGCCCGAAGGCCGGAACCGTGACGCCCGACGTGGCGGGTGCGGTGAAGGAATACGGCGCCGGCAAGCAGGAGTACCGCAACGATGACGGTGGCAACGTGCACTGCGTCATCGGCAAGATGAGTTTCAAGGACGAGCAGCTCGTCGCGAACCTCAGCCACTTCATCGCCACCATCGACAAGGCCCGCCCGGCCAGCGTGAAGGGCACCTACCTCAAGAAGTGCGTGATCAGCGCCGCCATGAGCCCTGGCGTGCTGGTGGTCGCCTGAACACGGAGCACCGAACATGAGCAAGCCAATCAAGCAGATGATCGTCCGCGAATACCAGAAGCGCTTCGAAGGCGTGGAAGGTGGCGTGTTGGTGGAGATCCGCGGCATGGACGCGGGCACCAACAATCGCATGCGCACCGAATTGGTGGGCAAGAAGATCCGCGTGAGCGTGGTCAAGAACACTCTGGCGAGCAAGGCCTTCGAAGGCACCGCGCTCGAGTCGCTCTCCAAGTTCCTCAGCGGCCCCAGCGCCCTGGTGTACGGTGGCGAGAGCGTGGTGGCCCTGGCACGCGAGATCGTGGCGTGGGCCAAGGACAAGGATTCGCTGAAGTTCAAGGCCGCCATCCTGGATGGCATCACCTTCGAAGGCAAGGCGGGCGTGGAAGCGCTCAGCCAGTACCCCACGCGCGAAGAGGCACAGGCCAAGGTCGTCACCCTGGTGCTGTCGCCCGGTCGCAAGCTGCTCGGCGCCGTCAAGGGTCCGGGTGGTCGCGTGATGGGCATCGTGAAGGAAATCGAGCGCAAGCTGGAAGCCGGCGAGACCATCGCGGCCAAGGCGTGACGCATTCTTACTGAACCTTTTCGCCGAGTTCTGACTGGCCCCATCGGGTCAAACGCCGGAAGGTCCGGCGCCTCTTGGAACAGGCACAGGAGTTTGAGACATGTCCGAGACGAAGACGTTTGATGCGAAGGTGACCAAGATCGGCGACGAGATCGCCAGCCTCTCCCTGAAGGAGGCCGTGGATCTGGCTGAGTACATGAAGGACAAGTACGGCATCGAGGCCGCTGCCGGTGGCGCGGTCATGATGGCTGCAGGCGCGGCGGCTGGTGGTGGCGCGGCAGCGGCCGCGGAACAGACCGAGTTCGACGTGATCCTCGACAACGGCGGCGCGAACAAGATCCAGGTGATCAAGGTCGTCCGCGAGGCGACGGGCCTGGGCCTGAAGGAAGCCAAGGACCTGGTCGATGGCGCTCCGAAGGCCGTCAAGGAGAAGATCTCCAAGGACGACGCCGACAAGCTGAAGACCGCGCTCGAGGGCGCTGGCGCCAAGGTCACGATCAAGTAATTGGCGGCGCCACTGCCCCACCAACCAAATCCGAGACCCAAGACGGGCCCGGCCTCACGGCTGGGCCCGTTTCCTTTTTGAGGGACGGGGGTCGTTATTGGACTTCCATCGCAGTTCCAATAACGACCCCCGTCCCTCCCACCGCGAAAATATTTCAAGACCGGTGCCTTACCTCGTTGCGGAATTGGCCCGGGTCTTGCTACCCTGCAGGACTTGGCGGTGGGCGCAGCCATCTTCGATTTCACGCATTAATCGCAGCGGTTCCTCGGCAGGAACCGCGTCGGCGTTGGCTGCGCAAACATCTTGGAGCACGGACCCATGCCCCTGAAGACTCGCGACTTTTCTAAGCGCGGTGATGCAACCCCCGTTCCGAACCTCACACAGGTGCAGCGTGTCGCCTACGAGCGATTCCTGCAGCAGGACAAGGAGTCCGCTGAACGCGATCCGACCATCGGCATCGAATCGCTGCTCCGCGAAGTCTTCCCCATCGAGAGCTATGACGCGAAGGTCAAGCTCGAGTACCTGCACTACCGACTGGAGCAGCCGCGCTACACGCCCGACGAGTGCCGCGAGCTGCGCCTGACCTACGGCATGCCCTTCCGCGTTGGCGTGCGCCTGAGCCGCGAAGGCGGCGGCACCATCAGCGAGGAAGAGATCTACCTCGGCGAGATTCCGATCATGATGGGCGGCGGCGAGTTCATCGTGAACGGCGCCGAGCGCGTGATCGTGAGCCAGCTGCACCGCAGCCCCGGCGTGGACTTCAGCATCGCCAGCAGCATCGGCGACCGCCCGCTGCACAGCGCGCGCGTGAGCCCCGAGCGCGGCAGCTGGATCGAGCTGGAAGTGACCAAGAAGGATGTGCTCACCATGCGCATCGACCAGAGCACGAAGCTGGCAGCGACCACCTTCCTGCGCGCCCTGGACGAGCGTTTCGGAAGCACCGAGAGCCTGCTGAAGCTGTTCTACGAGATCGAGCAGGTGAAGGTCGAGAAGCTGAAGCCCGAGCACCGCAGCGCCGAGCTGATCGTGGACACCGACACCGGTGAAGTGATCTGCAATCCCGGCCAGGAACTGGGCGAGAAGGGCGTGGCCATCATCCAGGCTTCGCCGCTGAAGACCGCCAGCGTGATCACCAACCCCGGCGACCCGCTGATCCTCAACACGATCGCGCACGAGGATCTGAACTTCTTCGCCGACATCACCGAGTATCAGGCCGCCCTGCTGAAGATCTACGGCAAGCTGCGTCCGGGCAATCCGCCGCAGGTGGACAAGGCCGTCGCGCTGTTCAAGGAGAAGTTCTTCGACGAGAACCGCTATCGCCTGGGCCGCGTGGGCCGGTTCCGCATGAACCGCAAGTTCGAGATCTACCGCGAGAGCGGCAAGGGCGAAGGTCGCAACTGGAAGTGGACCGAGGCCGATGCCCGCACGCAGCACCTGCGCGCCGAGGACTTCCTCGCCGTGGTGCAGTACATCCTGGATCTGCGCGCCCGCAACCCGCGCGCGCACGTGGATGACATCGATCACCTGGGCAACCGCCGCCTGCGCACCCTGGACGAGCTCGCCGTGGAGGAGATCCGCAAGGGCTTCCTGAAGCTGCGTCGCACCGTGCAGGAGCGCATGAGCGTGAAGGACCCGAACGAGCTCGGCAAGATCGCCGACCTCGTGAACAGCAAGAGCATCTCCAGCGCGATCGAGTTCTTCTTCGGTCGCAGCGAGCTCAGCCAGGTGGTCGACCAGACCAACCCGCTGAGCATGCTGGTGCATGAGCGTCGCCTGTCGGCCCTGGGCCCCGGCGGCCTGAACCGCAAGCGCGCCACCTTCGAGGTGCGCGACGTGCACATCTCCCATTACGGCCGCATCTGCCCGATCGAGACGCCGGAAGGCACCAACATCGGTCTGATCGCCAGCCTGGGCATCTACAGCGAGATCGATCCCTACGGCTTCCTGCTGACCGCCTACCGCGAGGTGAAGGACGGCAAGGCCACGGGCAAGGTGCGCAAGCTGCGCGCCGACGAGGAACTGCGCAAGGTGCTCGCGCCGAGCGACACCATGGACCGCGAAGGCCGCCTGCAGGGCGCCAGCGTGGTGGCGCGTCGCGACGGCGACCTGACCCCGGTCGATGCGGGCGAGGTCGAGTTCGTCGACATCAGCCCCAAGCAGATCGTGGGCGTGAGCGCCAGCCTCATCCCCTTCCTCGAGCATGACGACGCCAACCGCGCGCTCATGGGAAGCAACATGCAGCGACAGGCCGTGCCGCTGATCCGCGTGGATCCGCCGGTGGTGGCCACGGGCATGGAGAAGGTGGTCGGCAGCCACAGCGGCATGATCATCAAGGCCAAGCGTGGCGGCACCGTCACGCAGGTGGACGCGCAGCACATCGTCATCGACAACGCCGACGAGTACGTGCTCCGCAAGTTCGTGGGCCTGAACGAGCGCACCTGTCAGAACCAGCGTCCGCTGGTGAAGATGGGCCAGAAGGTGAAGGCGGGCGACATCATCGCCGACGGCGCCAGCACCCAGCTGGGCGAGCTGGCCATCGGGCGCAACGTGCTCGTGGCCTTCAACACCTTCGACGGCTACAACTTCGAAGATGCCATCGTGATCAACGAGCGCCTGGTGAAGGATGACGCCTTCACCAGCATCCACATCGAGAACTTCGACGTGGAGCTGCGCGAGACCAAGCTGGGCCGCGAGGAGTTCACGCGCGACATTCCGAACGTGAGCGAGCGCCTGCTGCGCAACCTCGACGAGAACGGCGTGATCCGCGTGGGCGCCAAGGTGGGCCCCGGCGACATCCTGGTCGGCAAGGTCAGCCCCAAGTCGAAGTCCGAGCTCAGCCCCGAAGAGAAGCTGCTGCATGCCATCTTCGGTCGCGCCGGCGAGGACGTGAAGAACGATTCGCTCGAAGTGCCGGCCGGCACCGAGGGCATCGTGATCGGTGCGCGCCGCTTCAGCCGTCGCATGCACCTGAGCGACGAGCAGAAGAAGGCCCTGAAGAAGGAGATGTCCGCCTACGAGGACGAGATGGATCGCAAGACCATCCAGCTCTTCAAGCAGATGGTGGCCGAGATCAACAAGGCCACCGGCAGCGACATGGTCGATCCCAGCACCCGCCAGAAGGTGGGCGCCAGCGACCTGCCCGAGGTCATCATCGAGCAGATCGAGAACTTCAACGCGAAGTGGATCAAGGGCTCGGCCGACGCGAAGGCCAACGCCGAGACCGCCTACGGCCAGTTCTGGCCGCGCGTGCAGGCCCTCCGCGAGGAGAAGGAGCGCAAGCTCGGCCACATGAAGCGCGGCGACGAACTCGCCAGCGGCGTGCTTGAGATGGTGAAGGTCTACCTCGCCACCAAGCGTCAGCTGAGCGTGGGCGACAAGATGGCCGGCCGCCACGGCAACAAGGGCGTGATCGCCCGAATCGTGCCCGAAGAGGACATGCCCTTCATGTGCGACGGTACCCCCGTCGACGTGCTGCTCAACCCGCTCGGCGTGCCGAGCCGCATGAACGTGGGCCAGATTCTCGAGGTGCACCTCGGCTGGGCCGCGAAGGTCATGGGCTTCCAGGCCGTCACCCCCGTGTTCGACGGCGCCACCGAGGCCGAGATCATGGGCGCCATCGACGAGGCGAACAAGCACGTGCGTGATCGCGTGCAGGGCTTCGAGAAGACCGGCAAGGAGCCCGGCCATCCGCGCGAGCTGCTGGCCGAGGTGCCTTTCGGCGGCAAGGTGCAGTTGCACGACGGCCGCACGGGCGAGCCGTTCCACCAGAAGACCACCGTGGGCTACATGTACCTGCTCAAGCTGCACCACCTGGTGGATGACAAGATCCACGCACGCAGCACGGGCCCGTACAGCCTGATCACCCAGCAGCCGCTGGGCGGCAAGGCACGCACCGGCGGACAGCGCTTCGGCGAGATGGAAGTGTGGGCGCTCGAGGCCTACGGCGCCGCCTACGTGCTGCAGGAACTGCTCACCGTGAAGAGCGACGATGTGGAAGGCCGCACCAAGATCTATGACAGCATGGTGAAGGGCACGAACACGCTGCAGGCAGGCATGCCGGTGGTGTTCGACGTGCTCTGCCACGAGATCAAGGGCCTGGGCATGAACATCCAGCTCGAGAAGCTCTCCACCGACGCAGCCCCGCTGCTCTGATTCAAGCAACGCAACGCATCCGTTCCAGATCCGAACTTCAGCGACACACGAGACCATCGCCATGACCATCGCAAGCGACAACGTCTACGACCGCGTGAACGACTACGGAGCCGTCCGCATCAGCCTCGCAGGCCCCAACGACATCCGTTCGTGGAGCTTCGGCGAGGTGAAGAAGCCCGAGACCATCAACTACCGCACCTACCGGCCGGAGCGTGATGGTCTGTTCTGCGAGCGCATCTTCGGACCGGAGCGCGACTACGAGTGCGCCTGCGGCAAGTACAAGGGCACCAAGTACAAGGGCATCATCTGCGACCGTTGCGGCGTCAAGGTGACCCACAGCCGCGTGCGCCGCAAGCGCATGGGCCACATCAACCTGGCCGCCCCCGTGGTGCACATCTGGTTCTTCAAGGCCATGCCCAGCCGGCTGGGCAACCTGCTCGAGATGAAGACCAGCGACCTGGAGAAGGTCGTGTACTTCCAGGATTACGTGGTGATCGATCCCGGCAGCACGGATCTGGAGTTCAAGCAGGTCCTCACCGAAGAAGAGAAGAACGCCGCCGTGGACAAGCACGGCCCCGCCGCCTTCACCGCCATGATGGGCGCCGAGGCGATCCGCGAACTCCTCTCCCCTCTCAAGCTCGACCTGCATGAGCTCAGCGACGAGCTGCGCGTGAAGCTGGCCGAGACCAAGAGCAAGCAGAAGCAGAAGGACTACTCCAAGCGTCTGAAGCTGGTGGAGCAGATCAAGGGCAGCAGCAACGATCCGCAGTGGATGGTGCTCGATGTGGTGCCGGTGATCCCGCCCGACCTGCGTCCGCTGGTGATGCTGGAGAGCGGCAACTTCGCCACCAGCGATCTGAACGACCTGTACCGCCGCATCATCAACCGCAACAACCGCCTGAAGAAGCTGATGGACCTCAACGCGCCCGAGGTCATC
>CAIPQY010000270.1 GCA_903867275.1 uncultured bacterium
CGGGCCACGCGTTCCACAGCCTGCTGAGCAAGAACGATCCCATCTTGGCCTATCGCGGCAGCCCCATGGAGTTCGCCGAAGTGGCCAGCATGAGCCAGGAGCTGCTCACGCTGCCATACCTCGAGGAGTTCTTCAGCACGGCCGACGCCGAGCGCGCGCGCCGCGAACTGCTGGAGGGCGTGATCAGCATGCTGCCGTGGATCGCGCAGATCGACGCGTTCCAGCACTGGGTGTATCTGAACCCCGGTCACTCGAGCGCCGAGCGCACCAAGGCGTGGCTGGATCTCGATGCGCGCTTCGGTGGCGCACTGGACTGGAGCGGCATCGAGGGCTCGCGCGCGCACATGTGGCAGCGTCAGCTGCACCTGTTCGGCATGCCCTTCTACTACATCGAGTACGGCATCGCGCAGCTGGGCGCCCTGCAGCTGTGGCTGGCCAGCAAGAAGAGCGAGAAGGACGCGCTGGCGGCGTACAAGCGCGCGCTGACGCTGGGCGGCAGCAAGCCGCTGCCCGAGCTGTTCGCGGCGGCGGGCCTTCGCTTCGACTTCGGTCCGGCCACCGTGCAGTCGCTCATGGACGCGGTGGGCGCCGAACTGGACCGTCTGCCCGACTGACGCGCACGCACCGCATTCATCCATCACACTCGAACCATTCACGGCACATTCGCCAACGGAGACATCAGCATGAAGAAGGTCGTCATTCTCGGAGCCGGCAAGATCGGTCGCATGTGCGCACACCTGCTGCAGCGCAGCGGCGACTACGCGGTGACCAGCGTGGACGCGCACGCGGCGGGCCTGGAGTGGGTTCGCAAGCATGTGCCGGGCGTGCACTGCGAGCAGGCGGCCTTCGACGACGCCAAGGCGATGGACCGCGTGCTGACCGGCCAGTGGGCCGTGATCAGCTGCGCGCCCTTCCACTGCAACCCGCTGATCGCCGAGCGCGCGAAGGCGGCGGGCGTGCACTACCTCGACCTGACCGAGGATGTGGCGGTGACCAAGAAGGTGATGGCGCTGGCGCAGGGCGCGAAGACCGCGTTCATTCCGCAGTGTGGCCTGGCGCCCGGCTTCATCACCATCGCCGGCTGGCACCTGGCGCAGGGCTTCGATCGCATCCATGACCTGAAGCTGCGCGTGGGCGCGCTGCCGCGCTTCCCCAGCAACGCGATGAAGTACAACCTGACCTGGAGCACCGCGGGGCTGATCAACGAGTACTGCCAGCCGTGCGAGGCGGTGGAGAACGGCGAGTTCGTGAGCGTGCCGCCGCTCGAGCAGCTGGAGCACATGATGATCGACGGCCTGGAGCTGGAGGCGTTCAACACCTCGGGCGGCCTTGGCACGCTGGGCGAGACGCTGAAGGGCAAGGTGCGCAACCTCAACTACAAGACCATGCGCTTCCCGGGCCATCGCGACATCCTGAAGCTGCTGCTGCACGATCTGGGATTCATCCACCACCGCGAGGAACTGGGCAAGGTGTTCGAGCGCAGCCTGCCCGCGACCGATCAGGATCAGGTGGCGATCTTCGTGAGCTGCACCGGCGAGAAGGACGGACGATTCCTGGAGCGCACCTACGCCAAGGTGGTGCTGCACAAGATGATCGACGGGTTGCCGTGGACGGCGATCCAGATCACCACGGCGGCCGGCGTGACCGCGGTGCTCGACCTGCTGCGCGAAGGCAAGCTGGCGCAGGCCGGCTTCGTGCGCAACGAGGACGTGGGCTTCGACGCGTTCATCGCGAACCGGTTCGGCAAGCACTACGCGTGAGTCTCATTCGAGGGACGGGGGTCATTACGCGGACGCAGGCGCGGTCCGCATAACGACCCCCGTCCCTCGTTTCTTGCTCAGGCCCGCCGCAGCGTCAGCATCACGATCTCGGCGGGCACATTGCGGCGCAGCGGGAACCACGCGCCTGCGCCCACATTCACGAACAGTCGACTGCCCCCGCGGCTGTACAACCCGCGCGAGTGGCGATGCAGCAGCGACAGGTTGGCCTGCGGGCGGTCGCGCAACGCCACCTGCCCGCCGTGCGTGTGGCCGGCCAGCGTGAGCGGAATGCCCAGTCGCGCCGCCGCAGGGAACGCCTTCGGGTTGTGCGACAGCAGCAGGTGCGGGCGCTCCTCCCCCACCTCGTGCACCATGCGCGAAAGTTCGCGCGGCGTGCCATGCCAGTCGATGCCCGCCACGCGAAACTCGTGGCCTGCGCGTCGACGCGTGTGCACGCCACCCGCAAGCACCAGCAGGCCGCGATCACGCGCCGCCTCGGTGATGGCGTCGGGGTCATCCAGATGGTCGTGGTTGCCGAGCACCAGATAGCGGCCCAGCGGCGCGCGCATGCTGCCCATCGCTTCAAGCAGCGGCTCGCAGCCCTGCCACTCCAGATCGACCACATCGCCGGTGCAGGCCAGCACATCGGGCTTGGCGGCGCCGAGGCGTTCCACAAGCTCGATCGCGCGATCCACCGGCATGAGATGCCCAAGATGCAGGTCGCTCAGGTGCCCCACGCGCAGACCCTCGAAGGCGCGCGGCCAGTTGGGCACCGCCAGTTCCACTTCGCGCAACTCGATCGGCTGCTTCAGGTGGCGATCACGCAGACGCCCGCGCATGAGCCGATCCACGGTCTTGGTCAACAGCATGTTGCGCAACTGCGCGCGCCGGAACTTGCCGCCGCGCTTCTTCTTGCCGCCGCTCGAATTGCCGGCCTTCGAGCCTTCCACGCGGGTTCCTAGAAGCGCACCGACGCGCCCACCATCAGGCCGGCGATGTTGCCGCTGAAGGTGTAGTCGCCCTGCGTCAGCTCGAGGTTGGTGTAGCGATAGCCGAACAGCACGCCCACATTGCCCGTGATCCATGCGGTGAGCTGCGCGCGCACCTCGGTCTCGGTGCAGCCATCACCCGGCCACGCGGGGCCCCAGGTGCCGCTCACCACGAACTCCAGATGATCCATCCAGCGCAGGCGCTCGCGCAGATCCACCATCACGTCGATGCCGCCACCCACGATCACGGTGCCGAAGGTGTTGTCGTAGGTGCTGCTGGAGCCGGTCGACACATTCTGCACCTGCTGGTTCACGCCGAAGCCGCGTCCGCCCACGATGGCCAGCACCTGCAGATCACCACCCAGACTCTCGTTGGCCACGGGCGTTTCCCACGGGAACTGCTGCTTGGAGAGCGGACGCCACACCCAGCTCTGCACGTCGATGCCCCACGAGTAGAAGTCGAAGCTGCTCGACAGCGTGTCGCCGAGCGCATACGTGGTGTTGCCGAATGCGCCGGCGCCCACCGCCGACTGCGTGGCGCTGGTGCCGAACTCCGAGCCGGTGGCGCGCACAGTCCAGTTCTTCCACATCAGGGACAGGTCGCCCTGAAAGGCGCCCTCCATGGTGTCGAGGCCGTAGGCGGTGTTCACGTCCTGCTGCACGGTGCTGACGGGGCCGTAGGAGGCGTTGCCGCGCAGGCGCGCGATCCACGCGCCGGCGGTCAGGTCCATGCGCACGGGTTCGCCCTCGATGCGGAACAGCGGCTGGTTTTCGCAGCGATCAAGCAGCGAAGCGGTCGTGGAGGCTGGTGCGGCCGCCGGCGTTGCGGTCTGGGCCTGTTGCAAGCCCATGGCAAGGGCGATGGCGGTTGGATCCATGATGCAGGCAGCGTATCGTGCCGCCCATGGAACCCGGCAGCGTGCCACCACCCGAGCCCGTGCGCTCGCCGAACGCGATCGCGCTGGGGCGGCGCGCGTGGATCCATCCCGATGATCTGCAGTGGCAGTTCACCACCAGTCGAGGCCCCGGTGGGCAGAACGTGAACAAGGTGGCCACGCGCGCGGTGCTGAATGTGCAGCCCTCGCGCGTGTACGGGCTGAACGACGCGGCGCGCACGCGCTGGCTGGATCTGATGCAGCACCGCATGGCGGGTGGCGCGATCGCGTTCACCTGCGGCGAGCATCGAAGCCAGCTGCAGAACCGCGAATCGTGCGTGGCGCAGCTGGTGGCCAGCGTGCGTCAGGCGGAGGTGGTGCCCAAGATCCGGCGGCCCACCAAGGCCACGCGCGGCAGTCGCGAGCGAAGGCTGGAAGGCAAGAAGCGCGACAGCGGCATCAAGCGCGATCGCGGCTGGCGCGGCGAGTGATCACTTCCACAGGACCTGGCCGCTGCCCTTCGCGATCTTGCCCATCACGAACGGATGCTCGCCGGCCTTGCGCAGCTTCTTCATCACGCCCTCGGCGAACTCCGGATGCACGATGAAGCAGTAGCCGACGCCCATGTTGAACACGTTCCACATCTCGCTCTCGGCCACGCCGCCGTGCTTCTGCAGGAAGCGGAACAGCGGCGGCACCTGCCACGAGGCGCGATCCACCACGGCATCCAGATGCTCGCCGTACGCGCGCGGCAGGTTGCCGGGCAAGCCCGCGCCGGTGATGTGCGCCATGCCGCGCACGACGCGCTTGCGCTTGTACGCGCCCAGCACCTTCATCACGGCCTTGGTGTAGATGCGCGTGGGTTCCAGCAGCAGATCGCCCAGCGTGCCGGGGCCCGCGTCGTCGTAGTGCTTGCCCAGATCCAGCTTCGCTTCCTTCACGATGCGTCGCACCAGCGCGTAGCCGTTCGAGTGCACGCCGCTCGAGGGCAGACCGATGATCACGTCGCCCTTCTTCACGCGCGTGGGGTCGATGGCGCGCTTCGCCTCCACCACGCCCACCGCGAAGCCCGCGATGTCGAAGTCGCCCGGCTTGTAGATGTCGGGCATCTCGGCGCACTCGCCGCCGATCAGCGCGCAGCCGGCGATCTCGCATCCCTTCGCCACGCTCTGGATGATGGTGGCCGTCTCCTCGGGCTTGATGCGGCTCAGGCCGAGATAATCGAGGAAGAACAGCGGCTCGGCGCCCTGCACGATGAGATCGTTCACGTTCATCGCCACGCAGTCGATGCCGATGGTGTCGAGGCGCCCCATCTGGATCGCCAGCATCACCTTGGTGCCCACGCCGTCGGTGCACGCCACCAGCACCGGATCCTTGTAGTTGCGCTTGAAGATGCGCTCCTTGAAGTCCAGGCGGAACATGGCGCCGAAGCCGCCATACGAACCCATCACCCGCGGGCCCTGCGTGCGTCGCAGCGCGGGCTTGATGAGGTCCACGACGCGGTCACCCGCTTCCATGTCCACGCCGGCCTGCGCGTAGGTGAGTCCCTTGGGTGTGGCTTCGGATGCGATGGTCTTGGCGCCCATGCAGCGATGGTATCGAGGGCAAAATCCGCTATCTTCGGCCCTCCCATGAGCATCCTCATCGACGGTTCCACGCGCGTGATCTGCCAAGGCATCACCGGCTCCGCCGGCGCCTTCCACACCAAGGGCTGCCTGGACTATGGCACGCAGATGGTGGGCGGCGTCAAGATC
>CAIPQY010000271.1 GCA_903867275.1 uncultured bacterium
TCGCGAAGCATCCGGGCGAGCTCGACATGCAGGCGATCGCTGGCACGCATGCAGAGTGCGAGGCGATGTGGACCTGGGCCATGACGCACTGCCTCGAGCACTTCGGTCCATACGAGGATGCGATGAGCGTGCGCAGCAGCGGCCTGTTCCATTCGCGCATGAGTCCGCTGATGAATTTTGGTCGCATGCCCGCCTTGCGCATGGTGAAGGACGTGCTGGCGATGCAGCTGCCCATCGCCTCGAAGGAGGGTTTCATCAGGCAGGTGATCGGCTGGCGCGAATTCGTGCGATGGGTGCACCTCGCAACCGATGGCTTTCGCGATGCGTGGCCGGTGGCTGCGCATCCAGGTGATGGTGGATTCGCCGGTTGGAGCGGTGCACGCTGGTCGACGGCGGGTTCATCACCCGAAGGCGTGGATGGTGGCGCGCAGCCGCACGTGCTGGGTGATGGCACGCCGTTGCCGCCGGCCTTCTGGGGCGCCGCAAGCGGCATGCATTGCCTCGACCGGGTGGTTGCCGATGTCTGGCGCGAGGGTTGGTCGCACCACATCACGCGACTGATGGTGCTTGGCAATCTGGGCACGCTGCTTGATGTGCAGCCGCGCGCGCTGGCTGACTGGTTCTGGGTGGCCTACATGGACGCGTGGGACTGGGTGGTGGAGCCGAACGTTCTGGCCATGGCCACCTACGGCACCGGCGGCGTGATGACGACCAAGCCCTATGTGGCCGGCAGCGCCTACATCGATCGCATGAGCGACTATTGCCAGGGCTGCGCCTTCAAGCCGGATCGCGATTGCCCGATCACGCCGATGTACTGGGCGTTTCTGGGTCGGCATGCGGAGAAGCTGCAGGCCAACCCACGCATGAAACTGGTGATGGCCGCATGGCGAAAGCGTTCCAGCGAGCAGAAGGCTCGGGACCAGGCCACCTTCGTGCACGTGCGTGACGTGCTGGTGAAGGGGCAGCGACTGGTGCCGCAGACCTCGCTGTTCGCCAGTTGAGGTAGCGTTGCAGTCATGCCCATCCTTGTCCGCTCCAGCATCATGCCCGCGCCCGTCCACAGCCTTGCGGCGTGGCACTTTCGCCCCGGCGCACTCGAGCGCCTGGTGCCGCCGTGGGAGAACGCGCGCGTGCTGCAGGCGTCGGGTGGCATCGCCGATGGCAGCACCGTCACGCTGCGATTGAAGAAGGGTCCGATGAAGATCGACTGGCTGGCCCGCCACGAGCGTGTGGAGCCGGGCAGCGGCTTCGTGGATCGTCAGATGAAGGGGCCATTCGCGGAGTGGGTGCACGAGCACCGCTTCCTGCCGCATGACGCCGATCGCAGCACGCTGGAAGATCATGTGACCTATCGCCTGCCGGGTGGCTGGCTGGGCGCGTTGCTTGGTGGCCCCATCATCCGTCCGGATCTGGAGCGCACCTTCGTGTGGCGGCATCGGCGCACCGCCAACGACCTGCGCAGGCATCAGGAACTGTCGCGTGGCGAGCCACTGCGTGTTGCGGTGAGCGGAGCCAGCGGCATGGTGGGCAAGCAGTTGTGCGCGTTCCTGACCACGGGCGGTCATCAGGTGCGCCGCATCGTGCGCGGCACGCCCAATCACGAGCATCTGGATGTTGCGTGGAACACGCGCGACGGCACGCTTGATTCGCAGTTCCTGAACGGCGTGGACGCGGTGGTGCATCTGGCTGGCGAGAACATCGCCGCCGGTCGCTGGACCGCCGAGCGCAAGCGCGCCATCCGCGACAGTCGTGTGGAAGGCACGCGGCAGGTCGCTGAAGCGCTGGCTGCATTGCCCGTGAAGCCGAAGGTGCTGATCGCGGCGAGCGCCATCGGCTACTACGGTTCGCGCGGGCCGGAGGCGCTCGATGAGAGCAGCGAGCCGGGTCGCGGCTTCCTTCCTGAGACATGCGTCGCGTGGGAAGAGGCCACCAAGCCAGCTGAACTCGCCGGCATTCGCGTGGTGCATCTGCGCATCGGATTGGTGATCGCGGCTGCCGGTGGCGTGCTGGCCAAGCTGCGCACGCCGTTCTCGCTTGGCCTTGGCGGTCCGGTGGGCAGCGGTCGGCAGGGCATGAGCTGGATCGCGCTTGATGACCTGATCGCTGCGGTGCTGCACTGCATCCAGCATGAACAGATCAGCGGTGCGGTGAACGCGGTCGCGCCCGATCCGCGCTCGAACCGCGACTTTGGTCGCACGCTGGGCCATGTGCTGCGGCGCCCGGCCTTTGCGCCGCTGCCTGCGCCGGTGGTCAGCGCGCTGTTCGGCGAGATGGGTCGCGAGTTGCTGCTTCGCGGCTCGTTCGTGCAGCCCAAGCGACTGCTTGAAACGGGCTTCCGCTTCGATCACCCTAAGCTGCAGCATGCGCTGGCGTTCGAGCTTGGCAAGATGCGTGAGCAGGCA
>CAIPQY010000272.1 GCA_903867275.1 uncultured bacterium
CGCTGCGAGGAGTGCGGACACAACATCTCCGGGCTGGCTGATGACGCGCCCTGCACGGAGTGCGGCGTGGTCACGCCGGTGGAACGGCGGGAGGCGGCGGCGCTGAACATGCGACGCGTGGTGATTGGATTCGCGTGGCCGTACATGGCGATTGCCGGGATGTTCCTTCTGCTGTGGCTGGGAATCGCCGTGCTGAAGGACAGCACACCCGCTGTGCTCTTTCCCATTGCCATCATCGCCATCCTGGTGCTGCTCCTGGTTCCGATCAACGCCGCCAGGCAGTCATCGAAGCTCATGACGCGGCTCCCGCGCCGCGTGCGGCAAGCACCGCTCATCGCGCTGATCCCTCGCTCGGTGATGGTGCCGCTCCTGGTGGCGGCCGCGGCGTTCTTCCTCGGAGTCACGTTCGTCATCGGGGCCTGCACGGTCGGCGCCATCGTGACCATGCCCTGACATGATCAAGATCTCCGTTCATCGAAGCGAACGCGTCATCAAGCTCACCAGGAGCCGGTGCCCGGCGTGCCGTGCCGATGTGCCGGCGCGCGTGGTCGAGCGCGATGGTGCGGTGTTCATGGAGAAGGAGTGCGCGGATCACGGGGCGTTCAACGTGATGCTCCAGCGCGATGCGCGGTGGTACTTCGAGAGCCATGGCGATCCGGCGAATGCGGGTGGCACCTGTTGCGGGCCGCAGGGGTGCTGTGCGCCGGTGGCCGGGGCTGGACCTGGCGATGCATCCGGGAATTCGGCAGCTGATCCGTTCGAGCGGCTCTCCACCTGCGTTGCGCTGATCGAGATCGTCGACAGCTGCAACCTGACGTGCCCCACGTGCTATGCGGAGAGCCCATATGGCGTGGGAGCGGACCTGAAGTTCACGCCGTTCGAGGAGGTGCGCGCACGCGTCGAAGGCGTGGTCGCGCGCAAGGGGCTGATCGACATCCTCCAGCTTTCTGGCGGCGAACCGACCATCCACCCGGAATTCGAGCGGATCCTGCGCTGGGCAGTGGCGCATACGCAGATCGGCTACGTGCTGGTGAACACCAACGCGGTGCGCGTGGCCGGCGACGAGCGATTCCGCGCGATGCTGGCGGACGTGCATCGTGCGCACCGGAAGTTCGAGCTCTACGTGCAGTTTGACGGTGTGCAGGAGGACGGCCAGCGCGAACTGCGTGGTGCCGACCTGCGCGCCATGCGCGAGAAGGCGATCGACGCCGCGGGTGCGCTGGGCGTGCCGACGACGCTTGCCATGGTGATCGACCCGCGGACGGTGGGTGGCGTTGGCGACACGCTGCGCTGGGCGGTGGCGCGGCCGCACGTGCGCGGCATCAGCCTGCAGCCGGTGTTCACGAGCGGGCGCGTGGCGACGGTGGAGAGCCGGACATTGCCGGTGTTTCCGGGGGCGGCGGTGGGTACGTCGGCGGGTACGTCGACTGGCACGATCGGTGCAACAGCGGCGTCGGCCAACACCATCCAGACCATGGGTGTCTCCGACGCCATCCGCGCGTGCGTCACGCAGGCGCCGGAACTGCTGTGCGAGGCCGACTTCACTCCCTTGCCCTGCGGCGACCCGAACTGCCACACCATTGCGTACGTGCTGCGCACGCCGAGCGGGCCCGTGGGGCTGAGCCGGCTGATCGACGTGCCGAAATACGCCGGATTCCTGCAGAACCGCGTCGATTACCGCCTCGAGGACCTGGCGAAGTGCGGCTGCGAGACGGAGCCGCTCGGGGAGATCCTGAAGTCGCTCGAACTGCGGCCGGAGCACCCGTTCCGGATCTTCATCAAGCCGTTCATGGACGCGTGGACGTTCGACCAGGATCGCATCGACCGATGCTGCACGCACGTGATTCGGCCGGACGGTTCGCTCGACAGTTTCTGCAGGTACTACGGCAAGTAGGAGTGTGTCCGATCGCGCGGCACGGTGCGCGGTGCTTCCTGTGGCAATCGACCATCGATGCAGTTACCCACCGACAGTTCCACCGTTGATGCCACATCGGGTGCCATTCCGATCGGCAGCCCGATCTACACACTGACCACGCTCGCAGGCATCGTGATCACGGCGCTCCTGTGGAGGAAGCTGGTGCGCAGCGAGGGACGCGTGCCGGACGATCGCCTCTACGCCGTGTACGGCGGCGCGCTGGCGGGCGCGTACCTGGGTGCGAAGCTCGCGTTCCTGTTCGCGGAAGGCTGGCATTTTCGCGACAACTGGGCGGCGCTCCTCAGTGGGCACAGCGTGACCGGCGCGCTGCTCGGCGGCGTGCTTGGCGTGGAGACGGCGAAGTCGATCACCGGCTACCGCCACGGCACTGGCGACATGTTCGCGGTGACGGTTCCGTTGGCGCTCGCGATCGGCCGCGTGGGATGCGTGTTCGCGGGATGCTGCCAGGGCGTCGAGTGCGATGCCGCGTGGTGGACGGTGACGGACACGCATGGGCACGCCCGTTGGCCCGCGCCGCAGGCCGAAATGGCGTTCAACCTGCTGTTCCTGGCGTGGGCGCTGTGCGCGTGGCGCTTCGGGTGGATGCGTGGGCAGCGGTTCAACATCTACCTGATGGCGTACGGCACGTTCCGGTTCGCCCACGAGTTCGCCCGCGACGACGCGCGTTGGTTCGGCACGTTCGGCGGGTACCACGTGGTGGCGCTCGCGATCATCGCCACGGGGGCGTGGATGTACGCGCGACGGGCTAGCTCCAAATCCGTACCCGGTTAAGTTTGCACCAATTGCTCCGGCGCAAAACGAGACTCCCCCCGAGAGATCGGGGGGAGTAATTGGTGCAAACTTAACCGGGTACGGATTTACCGGCTCACGCCATCGCGGGCTGCGCGAGCTTCGCCTTGCGGCCCGCCTCGATGCGGCGCTTGGCGTAGTTCACTGCCGCCACGTGC
>CAIPQY010000273.1 GCA_903867275.1 uncultured bacterium
CGGGCCACCCAGATGTTGCCGAACAGCGTGACCAGGTACCACGCCACCAGGCCGGCGAGCAGGTTGAGCAACGTTCCCACCACGGGCGCGGCGTACTGCCCCGAACGCTCCGGCAGGCCCAGCAGCGGCCGAATTTGGATCATCACCGCCGCCGCGAACAGGATGGCCATCGACCACTGGAACCAGCGGGGCTGCACCCAGTTCGGACCCGCCAGCCACACCACGCCTCGACTGAACGCGCGAGCCACCATGCGGCCGATGGTGAGCAGCAGCGCGATGCAGGTCATCGCCGAGAGGAACTGCCACAGTTCCAAGTGTTGCACGCGCTTCAGCAGGAACGGCAGGTAATCGTGCACGAACTCGCGAAGCTTGAAGTAGGTGGTTTCGGGAATCATGCCCGGCGGGGTCGCGCCAGGCGGGGGCAGGTCGTCGGTGGCGAAGAACAGATCCGGGATGGTGCCGATGGTGTCCGCCGTGAACAGCCATGGTGCGTCCGGCGCGTTGCTGGCGGGCGCGATCACGATGGCGCCGGCGTTGTGCACGAAGTGCTCGTAGGGTTCGCGCGAGGTGCCATCGTGGGGAATGGACTGCAGCCCGATCAGGCCGATGCGATTCAGCACGCGGCGCAGGTAGCCAGCCGCGGTGGCGCCGTCGCGCTCGCGCAGCAGTTCGGGATACGCGCTCAGATCCATGGTGGACAGGGCCAGTGCGCGGCCGCCGTCGTTCCAGGTGGCCATGCCTTCCAGGAAGGTGCGCATGGTGTCGCGCGGGTTCTGCAGCTGCTTGTGGCTCTGCGCATTCGGAGCCTTGTTTCCAAACACGGCCAGCAGCGCCTTGCGTTGGGCGGCAACCACCTCCGGGGATGGAATCACGACATGCCACTTGCGCTCGGCGTTGCGGTGCATGGTGATCGGAAGGTTCACGCCGGTGTTCATCTGCTCCAGTGGAAAGGTGATGTCCGGACCCGCCGATGTGTCGGGAATGGCGTAGGTGCGGAAGCTGGTGAGATCCACCACTTCGAAGTACGCGCGCACGCGATCGATGGCGGCCAGTCGCGACACCGGCGGCGAGGTGGGGTCGAACTCCACCGCCTGCGAGGCCAGGCCCCACGCCTCGTTGTTGCCCATGCGCGCCACGTTGGCGGCCACCACGAAGCTCACGAACGCCGAGCGCGGCGATTCCAGATCCATCGCCTGCGACAGTTCGGCCGCGTCGGTGCGCTGGCCCGTCCACCATCCGCGCACGCGGTCGCGGCCCGTGAAGGTGTTCCCGTCCCGACCCATGAAGAACTCGAACGGCCCGCTGCGATCACCCTCGAACCAGATGCCCTCGAGCTCCGATCCGATCACCTTGCCCTCGATGCGGCCGCCAAACAGCGGATACGTGCCGGTGACGGTGTTGCCCTGCTGCTTCAGCACCATGCGCGCGCCGCCATCGCGCCAGTTGGTCTGCCACGCGCCCGTCCATTCGTGCTGTGCGGCGGCGATGCGGGTGAGCGCAAGCGCGCACGTGACAAGCAGCAGGGAAACTCGGTGCATCGGATTCGTGACCTTTCGGGTTGGTTCAGTCCACGCTCGGCGCGAAGCCGCGGCGCATGGTGTTCTCGCACAAGGCGCGCGGCACCACGAAGTGCTCCAGATAGCCGCCGCCGCCCGCCTTGCTGCCCAGGCCGCTCATGCCGAAGCCGCCGAAGGGCTGTCGCCCCACCAGCGCGCCGGTGATGCCGCGGTTCAGGTACAGGTTGCCCACGCGATAC
>CAIPQY010000274.1 GCA_903867275.1 uncultured bacterium
CCGGGCGTGAAGTTCAGGCCCATGGGCGGGTTCTCGATGGCGTACTCGATGCGGATGTCGCTGTCGGTGCCCGCGGGCAGCGGCGGATCAAAGCGCAGGCCCAGCGTGTGATCGTCGCTCGCGAACTCGACCGCCTTGCCCCCCACCGTCACCTTGCGGATCTTCAGCCCCTCGGCCGCCAGCGGCAGCGCGGCCACCGGCCCGGCGATCGGCTGCACGGTGAGTGTGGCCACCGCGTCACCCTTGCGCACCGCCAGGTCGGGCAGCGTCAGTTCCACCTTCAGCTTCTTGGTGTCGACCAGGCGATCCGGCGGCCAGTGGCGGAAATCCGCGCCCGTGGCCGCATCGAACTTGCCCTTGTTGGGGTCGGCGCCGATGCGGGGCTGGTCGCGGTTTCGGGCCGGGGCGGCCTCCAACCGGTGGGCCAGGCATTCGCAGCCAAAATCCTCCTCTGCAGCGGCATTCGCGCTGGCCAAGAAGGTGGCGACCGAGAGCAGGACGGTGGCAGACAGGGTTCGCATGGGGGGCATCCTCGCTTGAAAGGTGCCTCTCGTACAGGCCTTCGGGAATTCGGCTTCACGGAACTTGAACCCAAAGCCCGGCTTGGTACGATCAAGCGTGCCCTCCAAAGGAAGCCCAACCCCACCCGACTCGAACGAGAACGGGTTTCTTGCCCAGTTTTCCGCAAGTGATGAACAGCGCGAGTGGTTCAGCCCCGCGCCTCCCGGCTACCAGAAGGGCCGCACCAAGTTCGTGGTGGTGATCGGCACCGTGATGAGCGGTCTGGGCAAGGGCATCTTCAGTTCAAGCCTGGCCAAGCTCATGCAGGACAAGGGCCTGGCCGTCGCCCCCATCAAGATGGAGGGCTACCTCAACATCGACTCGGGCACGCTGAACCCCTTCCGCCACGGCGAGGTGTTCGTGCTCAGCGACGGTCTCGAGACCGACATGGATCTGGGCACCTACGAGCGCATCCTGAACCAGGACCTGTCGCGCAAGAACTTCATCACCGCCGGACAGATCTATGGCGAGATCCTGGATCGCGAGCGTCGCGGCGGCTACCTCGGCCGCGACGTGCAGATGATTCCGCACGTCACCGGCGCGGTGAAGCTGAAGATCCGCCAGCTGGCCATGACCGGCGGCCCCAACGGCGGTCCCGCCGACGTGGTGTTCGTGGAAGTGGGCGGCACCGCGGGCGACTACGAGAACGGCTTCTACATCGAGGCGCTGCGCGAGCTGGCCTTCGAGGAAGGCCCCGAGAGCACCTGCTTCGTGGCGCTCACCTACATCCTGGAGCCCGCGACGCTGGGCGAGCAGAAGTCGAAGGCCGCGCAGCTGGGCATCAAGCGACTCATGGAGTGCGGCGTGCAGCCGCACGTGATCGCCTGCCGCGCCACGAATCCCGTGGGCGAGAAGGTGATGCAGAAGATCGGCATGTTCAGCAACGTGCCCATGAAGCGCATCTTCAGCATGCACGACCGCGACAGCATCTACGTGATCCCCGATGCCATGCGCACCACGGGTCTTGATCGCGAGATCCTGTCCATCCTGAACCTGCACGACCGCGTGGACGTGACGCGCGAGGACGTGGCGCGCCGCGGCTGGAACGAGTTCAGCGCCAAGCTGGCGAGCCCGCGCAGCCGTCGCGTGAAGATCGGCGTGATGGGCAAGTACGCCAGCCTTCGCGATGCCTACGCCAGCATCGACAAGGCCATCGAGCATTGCGGCATCCACCTGAATGCGGCCGTGGAACTTCACTGGCTCGACACCAGCGCGCTCGACAGCACCGCCAAGGTGGCCGCCACGCTGAAGGACATGGACGGCATCATCGTGCCCGGTGGCTTCGGCCAGCGCGGCGTGGAAGGCAAGATCCGCTGCGTGGAGCACGCGCGCACCTCCAAGCTGCCCTTCCTCGGCATCTGCCTGGGCTTCCAGATGGCGGTCATCGA
>CAIPQY010000275.1 GCA_903867275.1 uncultured bacterium
ATGGAAATCGCAAGTCCTCTTGCACATCGAAACATTCTGTCGTGGAGCCCCCTGCGAAGACAACGACACTACCTGAATTTGTGAACGGAAGGACGTCACCTTCAGGTCCCGTTCGAAACCTGATTGGGGTGGCATCCTCGCTGTCAGCCGGTCCGCAGACGAGCGGCTCGTTAGGCAGGTCGATGCATTGACTAGGGCGAAACACCTTTGTGTAGATGGGCAGAAGCTTGGTAGCGTCATGAAATCCCGCATAGGCCTGGCGTTGTAAATCTAGACTGGACATGCGTAGGCACATCTCGAGAATGATCAGGCCGACTGCGAGGCCAATGATGACTGCAATCAGACGCTTTAGCCACTTCATTTGATAGCAGGGTACCGTTGAGAGAACCGAGCGGCGTCCAATACCACGCACCGAACAGAGACTGCTGTCGTCAGGGGAATCGTACCGATATCAAATCATGGTTCAGTCTGGCATTGCCGTCAATCTGCACCACGTCTCTGGCACGTGAATTTGGCCGTTGTAGCCCGACTGCGTGCTATGCGTTCGAGTTGGTGCTGGTGAGGCGGTACGTGCAACTGCGAGCGCGATGAGCTGAAGCGGTAGGCGCTACGGCGGTGGTGGATGTCGCGGACTGAGGTTTGCTATCGGAACTGACCGATTCTGGGCCACAGGGGTGGGTGAAGACATGGTCTATCACGAGAAATTGAAGGCGGTCGCGGGGTGGGTGTATTGGGTAAGGGACAGGCGGCGAATGGGTGTGCGTGCTGCCAGCCTGTGCTCTACTACGACTGACTGCTGTTTCGCTCATGCAACCCACCCCCGCCTGACGCAAGCCCCGCATGCGTTCGCGGCATCCGCAGCGCCACACGAACGCATCGTCGCTGCGTCTGCTTCACCCATGCACGCAGCGCCTCGCGCCTTCTCTTTCGCTTGCGCCACTTCAACAGCGTGCGCCGAATGGACGCCTCCATCGACGCTGCGTAGCGGCGTTCGACCTCGTCTGGTTCAGAGGCTGCATCAGCGTGCGCCTCGCCTTCGCCTTGCCGTGGCGACCAGTCTTCATCATTGAACTGCATCCCGTCTTCCCGATCAGACATGCACCGCCTCCTTTCGTCGGGCCTCGCGTTGTCGCCGTGTGAACCGCGTGGTGTTCAGTTCGGGCACCTCCGCGAAGTGCCCCCAACGCGCGCGGTTGACCAGACTGCCGATCTTGGCGCCACCCTGCGACGCAAGCCGCAGGTCAACCAGGCCCTCGATCAGCTGCACCGCCTCCGCTGGCACCGCCACGCCATGAGGGCCGACCACCGACGCCACCCGAAACGCCCGATCGCCTGGGCAGATCACGAGCGTCACCGTGCACTCGGCAAGCCCCAGTCGCTGCACGCCGGCGATCGCCAGATTGCGCGCGATCAATGGGCCCGCGCGATCGGCCTTCCACAGATCCTTGCCGCTCATGGCACCGCCACCGATCGGCACGCGCGGCCCGTAGAAGTCGCACACCAGTTTCTTGCCGCTCAGGCCGTTGTCGCCGTGCGGTCCGCCCTCCACGAAGTCGCCTGCGTCGTTCAGTTGCAGGTGCAGGTCGGGGCTCACCCGCATGCCTGGCACGCATGCGGCGAACGCGCTTGCCTCGTCACGCAGGTGCCGATCGATCATGCGTCGCGCACGCACCGCTTGCCAATCCGCCGCATGCTGCTGCGACACCGAGATGTGCTCCAGTGTCCAGCTGGCGCCGCCGGCAGCCTCGCGCACCAGCACGATCAACTTGGCATCGGGCCCAAGCAGCAGCTGCGGCTGCTCGTGGCGAAGCTTGCTCAGTCGAATCGCCAGCCGCCGCACCAGCGCGTGCTCCACCGGCAGCATCTCGGTACCCGGTGTGCTGCATGCGTACCCCGTGACGATCGACTGATCGTCGGCCACCTCGCGGAATTCCGCCTCGCCGGGCCACAAAGGCCCCAGACACAGGTCGGTGGACACATTCACCAGTTCGGGCACAGGGGTGAAGCGCTTGTCGTATCCCGCCGAGCCGTAGATGCCGCTCGCGATGCGCGCGAAGTCGATCTGCTCGGCGCCTTCACAGGCCACGCGGCCGTCGATGAAAACGGCGTCACGGTGCAGCGCCACTTCCACGCCCACCAGCGCGCGCCGCTCCAGGCGCATGGCGTGCTTCACGATGGCGTCGGCGATCGCGTCGGCCAGCTTGTCGGGGTGTCCGGGCAGCACAAACTCAGCGGTTCGAATCAGTTCAGCATGCATGGTTTGCTCCTTGCGTGAGAGGGATGGTTTTGGTTGTGGGGTTCATGACAAGTCCGCCCAGTGATCCGTGACGTCGGCGAGATCGCCACCCGGCTTCGACCCAGGCGTGAGCGCCACGCCCACAACCGCCTTTGACATGACGGCGTGCGTGGTGGCTCCGGGCTTGCCCACGAAGCCATCCGTCACCAGCACGGCGCGACGCACGGCATGGCGGGCCATGTGTTCGCCCACGCACTCGATGCAGGTGCCATTGGTGGTTTCGCAGCGGCCGGCGCGCAGTTGCTGCAGCGTGACATCGACCACCTTGGTGCTGAACAGGTGCACCACCGGGTGCACGCGCGCGCCACATGCCAGCACCGCGCCGTACAGCGCGGGCACCAGGCTTGTGACGCTGCCCGACACGTCCAGATACACATGCACGCGGTCGCTGCTGGGCGCCATGCGGCGAGTGGGCACGGTGGTGCGATGCAGCAGGGGCGGAGCCCCCAGGCTTCGCATGACGGTGCTTCGGCGATCCATGGTGGGCAAGGGCGTCTCCGCTTGGTGCGGCAGTGACCGCATGCCCGGCAGGCAGCCGTGCTGAGAGTGTGCGCCAACGCGACGCAGCAACTGTGCAAGCCGCGTGGCTTTGCTCGGGCGCACGATCGGCACGGCTGTGCGCTTCAGTTCATTGGCCAGCGAACGCCCCTTGATCGGATCGGCGGGCTGCGGCCAGCGCTCCACGATGCGGCGAACCTCGCTCAGCAGCGCGGGCGATCGGATCTCAAGTTGCCCGGCGCTGGACGCACCTTCAGTCTCGTCGCGGTGGTCGCCGAGCAGCGTGACGCCTTGCAGCGTTTCCGGCGTCACGGTGCGTTGCAGTGCGTCGCGCAGTTCTTCGTAGCCAACGCTTTGCGATGTGTACAGCTGCGTGTACAGCGACTGCAGGTGCATCAACTTGGCCGAGTACAGCGGCTGTGGCACAACGCCCGGCTGCCCCGGCTTCCAGCCACGGCTGGGCCGCAGCAGGCATTCCGGAAAGCGATCCTCGCGATAGAAGTCGGTCATCAGCGCCATGCACGCGCGATCGGGCAGCAGGTGGCACAGCATGGCGTTGATCACCGCATCGAACACCAGGTTGTCCAAGGGTGTGGCGCGTGGATACAGCCGCGTGTGTCCAAGCACCACGTGATGCAGTTCGTGCAGCGTGAGCATGACCAGCTTCTCGGGAGTTGCTGCGTACTCGTTGATCCACTGCGGGTTCAGCAGCAATCGCGGCCGCGCGCAACACTCCACTGCGGCGGTGGGCACCGCGTCGGTCTCCTCACTGGCGGCCCGCTCCAGCATGGCTGGCAGGCAGAAGCTGCCCGACGGGAAGGATTGCAGCAGGCGTTCGGTGAGCGACGAAGTGGTGGCGTTCATGAGGCGGGGTTCCAGGAAAGGGGTGCGAGCAGGGTGACCGAGCGCAGCAATCGCTCCTCGCTGACGGCGGGAACGCGATCGCGCATGAACACGCCGCCGTTGCAGCGAACCAACACGGCCAGCACCAGCAGCGGCTGGTCGGTGAGGCCCGGCAGGCTTTCGCCGGCGGCGTTGCTGTGCACGGCTGCCACGGCGGGCAGGCTTGTGAGCAGCGGGCAGGGTTCCTGTGTCATGCGCTCGATCTGCTGCAGCAGCGCTTCGTTGGAGCGACGCTTCAGGCCAAGCACGGGCAGCAGGTCGGACAGTCGCAGTGGACGATCGGCCGCAGGCGCGAATCCAAAGCGCAGCGCGCGACAGTGATGCCGGCCGTTGTGCTCCACGGTTGCATCGGGCCTGCAGCTCATGTTCTGCAGCAGCGCGGGGCGTCGGCCGCTGGGTCCGCCCATGCGGAATGGGGGCGGTTGCTGCAGTTCAGATGGTGCGGACATGGTTGGCTCCTGCGCACAGCGCGCGCACCTGCTTCCAGGATTCCAGCACCTTTGCCACGTCGGGCACCAGCTTGATTACGCCCTTGCTCCACTGACTTGCGAGCAGGTTCTCGATCAGCGCGCGGTCGGGGTCGCGTTGCTCGGTGGCGGCGCTCACGCGCACCACTTCCTGCCAGCAGGCGTGCGTGTTGCTGCCTGAAACCACTTTCGCCTTCACGCTCTGCGCCATCGCCACTTCACCGAACAGGCCAGCGATCTGCTCCGCAACCGCGGCAA
>CAIPQY010000276.1 GCA_903867275.1 uncultured bacterium
CACCAGGCCCATCACCTGCAGCACCTTGGGGCTGTCGGGCACGAATTGTCGGCGCTTGCCTTCGGGGCCTTCACCCAGCTTGTCCGCGGCCACACCGATCTCGCTGAGTGCGCCGGGCGCCACCAGCAGCATGTTGTGCTGCATGGAGTCGGGGTTCGCCATCTCGATGCACACCAGCGCGCCGGGTGAAGCCTGAAACTCCTTCGGATCCCATGACATGCGACCTACAACCGACACGGTCTTCAGCATGGTGGGCTGCAACGCCTTCGCTTCAGCGGGTTGCTGATCGGCGGGCAGCGACAGCAAGGCACGGGCCGCGGCGGCGCGGGCGCGCGTGTTGGCGGTGTCCTTCAACTTGGCGACCAACGCGGGCTCGAGCGGCTTCACTTCGGTCGCGGGTCGCGCGGCCAGCACCGCGGCCAAGTCGTTGGCGGCAAGACATGTATTGCACGCCTCGATGGCCTGCCAGGTGGCGGCGGCCACGCTCTGGTTCGCCGCCTTCGCCTTGGCTTCCAGCGCCTGCACGCGGCTGGCGGCGGGAACGCCGGCATCGCGCATGGGATCCAAGTCGGTGGGCGCTGCACCCGCATCGGCTGGCGCACCATGGCCCGCATGACCGGCATGCGGGTCGGTCGGCGGGGTCTGCGCCTGAGCCCCGCACGGCATGGACAAAAGAACCAGCGTCAGGGCGAGCATGCGTTGCATCCATCCACTTTACAGGCACTTGCGGTGCCACAAGCGGACATGGGTGCGAGGCCGCTCCCCACAATGCACATGATTTCTGAACATTGGGCCTGCACATATTTGATTGCGTAGGCCAGTACTTCAGGGGAAACTCTTGCACGTCTCGTCGTCCGCGGCCCCTTCGTCGGGAACGCCACAAACCCAATTGGAGCAAGATCATGCAGCACAAGGCTTCCATCGCCATCGCGTCCATCGTCACCACGTGCCTTGCTTCATCGGTGCTCGCGGGCGGCCTGGTGATGAACGAGTACAACGCTGTGGGCAGCACCAAGTGGCTGAACGCTGGCACGGCCACCGCCGACGCCACGGGTGGCGTGGCGGGTGACCTCACCTTTGGCCGCGTGCTGGGCAACGGCAACAACTGGATCGAACTGGTGGTGACGCAGGATCACCTGGATATCCGCGGCTGGAAGCTTCGCTGGGCGGAGAACCTGAAGTTCACCAGCAACGGCACCGACCTGTGGTACGGCGACGGCATGGTGAACCAGGGCATCATCACTTTCTCGAACGACGCTCGCTGGTCCGACCTGCGCGCGGGAACCATCCTCACGGTGATCGAGTTCAAGGCCTCTGGACAGACCTCGCCCGGCTACGACAATGACTTCACTTTCGATCCATGCAACGGCGACTGGTGGTTGAACGTGCACACCATGGCCAACACCGGCCTGATCAGCACCGTGACCAATGTCGCCACCGACGCGGCGGGCAACTTCAGCGTGGGCAACGATGGCTGGCTGCTGCAGGTTGTGAACGCGGCCGGCCAGGTGGTGACGCCCGAGTGTGGCGAGGGTGCACTGGGCTACGCCGGCGGAGGTGTTGCAAGCACCGAGGTGGGCCGCCTGGAGGGTGATCCGCGCATGGTGAGCGACAGCAGCATGTACGACGACTCGGACAGCAGCAGCTTCGGTCGTCCCAACAGCTGGGGCGATCCCGTCAACCTGACCTGCAAGAACAATCAGGGCCAGTATTTCGCCGAAATGCGCGCGCCGGTGCTGGCGGAGTGCGCCAGCGGCGTGCCCATGTTCCTGAACGAGTACAACGCCGTTTCGAGCACCAGCTTCCTGAACGGTGGTACGGCCACGCTGGACGGCAACGGCGGCCGCGCGGCCGATCCGTTCTTCGGTCGCACGGTCGGCAACGGCGGCAACTGGTTCGAGCTGGTCACCGCGGTGTGCGGCGTGGACCTGCGCGGCGCCCGCATCGAGTGGCGCGAGAACAAGACGGGCGGCAACAGCGGCGTGATCACGCTGCGTTCCGATGTGGAGGCCCTGGCCTCGCTGCCCGCCGGCACCATCATCACGGTGATCGAGAAGAACCAGGCATCGGGCGGTCGCAACACCGACCTGAATCTGGACGCCACGACCGGCGACAACTGGATCAACATCTACAGCCGCGACACGGCGGTGGTGGCCAGCAGCACCAGCACCAAGTCCGGCGCAACCTTCGGCAGCTTCACCACAAGCAACGACAACTGGGTGATGACGGTGAAGGACGCGAACGGCAACGTGATCCTGCCCTCGTCCGGCGAAGGAAGCCTGGGCTACTACCGCGGCGGCGTTGACAGCACGGATGTGTGCCGCCTGACCGACAATCCGTCGGGGCGCATCACGGGTTGCTCGGCTCTGGATGACACTGGCGTGAACAGCACCTTCGGCAAGGCCAACACGTGGGCGGTGTGCCCAGATGACGGCGTGGCGCGCACGCAGGACTTCACCGGCCTGCCGGCATGTGTCGTGGTGTGCTTCGGTGACCTCGATGGCGACGGCTCGGTGGGCTCCGGCGATGTGGCCGTTGCGCTGCTCGACTACGGACCCTGCCCCACCTGCTCCAGCGATCTGGACGGCAACGGCGACACGGACTTCGGTGACATCGCGCTCATCCTGCTCAGCACGGGCCCCTGCCAGTGATGCGACAGCGCATCCGGTCGAGCCGCGGCTTCACGCTGGTCGAACTGCTGGTGGTGATCGCGGTCATCGCCCTGCTGCTCGGGCTCATGCTGCCGGCCATCGGCTCGTTCCGCGCGCGCGCGCGCGCCAGCGTGAGCATGAGCAACCTGCGTCAGTGGGGCATCGGCTACAGCAACTTCGCTTCGGATCGCAAGGGCCTGATCCCGTGGGAAGGCCTGAAGGACGCGAAGGACATGGTGACCAACCTGAACGATCGCCAGCGCTACTGGGCCAATGCCGTGGCGCCGATGGTGGATCAGGCACCGTACGCCGACATCGCGGTCGACAATGCCTCGGTGCCCGTGCCGCCGCAGGGCAGCAACATCTTCATCGATCCGGCAGCGCAGCCGCCGGTGGACGGCAGCGGCAGTTTCAAGGGCTGGCTGATCCCAGGCACCACCAAGCGCTTCTATTTCAGCTACGTGCCCAACTCGCAGCTGAACAACACGCTGGAGGCGCAGATGGACGCCATCACCGACACCAGCGATCTGCGTGCCACCAAGAACAAGGTGAATCCCGCCACGAACACCATTCGTCCGGAATGGGTCGATGCGCGCCGCATGCGCCTGTCGCAGATCAAGAAGACGGCGCAGACGCCGCTGCTGCTTGAACTGCGGTCGGTGGCCTCCGAACTGGACGGCGCCGGCACCGTGAACGACAAGGTGCCGCAGTACTGGCACCCCTACTACGGCGAGACACTGAACCGCCATCGCGGCGAATGGCAGCGCTTTGGAGCCCGCCATCGCAACGGTGGCCACCTGCTGATGGCCGACGGCCACGTGGAGTGGTACGACAACAACATGGCCTGCACCCCGAAGGGCGGCAGCCAACCCAGCGCAGCCAAGGGCCAGGACTTCAACCGCGACGACCTGACCTGGGATCCGCTCGGACCGGCCTACATGGACTGAGCAGCGGTCATTCTGCGCCCACACTCGGGTCGGCCGCGCTCGAATGAATCGCAAGCCATTGTCAATAAATCACTTGCGTCTTTGCATGAAGCGCACATTGGATTAACGCAACGCAATTTGGATTCACTGGTTCCGGGACTACATTCACTTCGGAGCAAGGTCGTTCGCTCACCGTCGATTCCCCTGTCGACGGGCACGCTTGAGTCACTCTTCCCCCTTTCCCTTTCCCCCTTTCGGAGCAAAAAGATGTCTCAGTCTCTCACCTTTGCGGTGGCATCGGCCATCGCCATCAGCGGCTCGGCCATGGCCGGCATTTTCGGCAGCGGCAA
>CAIPQY010000277.1 GCA_903867275.1 uncultured bacterium
CCCGGCTGACCAGCGCCGAAGTCGATCGCGAGGGCCAGGTCATCGAAGCCGTCGTGGTTGATGTCGATGGTCGCAGCTGCAACCGCCGCGCCGCTGAAACTGCCGGTGCTGGCGCTGGTCAACTCGGCGTTGCCGGGCAGGTCGAGCAGTTGCAGCGAGAACACCGTGCGGCCATTCACGTCGCTCGGCACCACCGTGAGGAACTTGCCGGCGGGTGCCGGCAGGTTGGTGGTCAGAATGTCGAAACTCTGACCCGAAGCGTCCACCGAACCCGCGGAGAGCACCGGAATCGGCGCCATGTCCGGAGGCAACGCGGTGCCGGTGCCGCTCACCGTCAACTGCAGCGTGCCGCCCAGCATGCATTGCGCGGTCACATCCACCACCGGTGCGCCCAACCCGGGGCAGCCCTGCCCCGTGCATTCCACCGGCACATACAGCTTGCTGCCGGGGTGCATGGAGAACATGCCCGCCTTGGCCGCGCAATCGCTGGCCACGGAACCATAGTCGCCGAGGTCGACGATCGACTCGGAACCCGGCACACGCTCGCCTCCATCAAACCACTGCCAGGCGGATGCATAGCGCCAGTAGCTGGTGTTCACGCGCGGCGACACCTTGATGGGCGCGCCCAAACCATCGCAGGGATCCGCATTCTGCAGCAGCATGGCGTAGGTGGAGTTCCCTCCAGCCGCGACATGTGCATAGCTGCCCGGCGACACCGCGCATTGGCCGCTGTAGTTCCGTCCCCACGCCGCGATCGATCCATCCGCCAACAGGGCGATCGAGTGACCCGAGCCACAGGCAACGTCCACCGCGCCAGTCTGCGCCGATGGTGGAATGTTGCACTCGCCGTTCTCGTTCACGCCCCATGCCAGCATCGAGCCATCGACCTTCACGGCCACGGTGAATCCCATTCCGCCCGCAACCCTGGACACGCCGGACTGCGCCGCCACTGGCGCATCCAGGATGCCGCCCAGCGACTCACCCCATGTGCGCACCGCGCCACCGCTGGTGACCGCAAGCGAATGCGAATCGCCGCAGGCGATCTGCGTGATGCCCTGCAGCTGTTGACCCATGATCTGCACGAACTGACCCGTGGCCGGAAGCGGGAAGCCATAGTCCGGGTGCAGCTCGATCACCGGATCGCCGTTCGCATCGGTGCCAAGGCACTGACCGCCCCAGTTGGCGCCCCACGCGATCACGCCGTCACCCTTCAATGCAAGGCATCGTGGGGAGCCGATGCTGGCTGTCACCATGGTGATGCCCGACTGGGCGCTCGCCGGCACGTTCATGTCGCCCCAGTTCTCGCCCCACAACAGCACGCCACCATCGCGCACCGCCACCGAGAAGCGTCGGCCCGCGGCGATCGCGGTCACGCTCTGCTTCGCGGCGGCAGGGATGTTGATCTCACCGAGGCCAGAACTGCCCCAGCCGATCACCTCACCGCCGGGCATCAGCGCCAGCGCATGGGTTTCACCCGATGTGATCGCGGTGCACGGCGCCAGGGTGCTTGGAGGCGTGTTGCACTGCCCGGCGAAATTGTCGCCCCACCCGATCGCCGCGCCGCCCTCGACAAGCCCGATGCGATGACCGACGCCGGCCGCCAACTGCGTCACGTTGTGCACGTTCGCGGGCACCTCGATCGCACCATTGGTCGCCCACTCCACCACGTGGCCGTCGCTCTTGAGCGCGAGGCAGCTGTTGCCCGTCGTGGCAAGCCCCGTGACGCCGGCAAGGTCGGCTGGCACATTGGCCGCGCCGGCATTGGGCGAGCCCCACCCCACCACATGACCGCTGTTGAGAAGCGCAAGCGAGAAGCTCATGCCGCCAGCCACCTGCGCGACATTCGTCAGCGTCTCGCCAAGCACCTGCACCTGCTGGCCCGTGGCGGCGCTTCCATCGCACGTGATTGGATTGCCGTTGGCGTCGCTGCCAAGCGCCTGGCCCCAGTAGTCGTCGTTCTCGCCCCACGCCACCACATGGCCGTCCGGTGTCACCGCGAGTGCGTGGTTGTTGCCGCACGCGAACTGCGTGGCGCCCTGCGCCGATGCGGGGATGGTGGTGACGCCATAGCCACTGTCACCCCAGCCGACCAGCGATCCATCCTGCTTCTGCGCAAGGGCGAAGGCGCCGACACTGTTGCTCGCGATATGAACAACCCCACTGCCCGCGCTGGTCGGCACGTCGCATTGCCCGCTCGAGTTGTTGCCCCAGGCCAGCACGCCGCCGGTGTTCTTCAACGCCATCGAGAACGAGAATCCGGCCGCAACCTGCGTCACGTCGCCAAGCGCACTGGGTGGCACGTCGCACTGTCCGTCCAGACCGTAGCCGAAGCATGCCACGCCACCGTCGGTTCGCAGGATGATGGTGTGGACTCCGCCGCACGCCACCTGCGAGATGCGCTCGATGGATGGGGGCGAGACGGAAGGCACAAGGCCCCACCCCACCACGTTGCTCTGTGCGTGCGATGCGCTGGCGGTGAAGCCGAAGGAGATGACTGCAGACAGAGCGACGTAGGTGCGGTTCATCCAGCGGCTCCAATTCAGGTGTTTCGGGTCGCGAGGCGGTTCCCTCGTGTGGAGCGAAGGTATCCCCAACTCCCCGAAACCCAAACAGAAATCGACAAGAACGACCGGGAGGGCCGAATTCATGGCAATAACGTTGGTGAAGTCAGGAATAGAGCATCAGCAGCACCGCGATGTCGCCGGCACCAACCTCGCCGTCGCCGTCAAGGTCGGACAGGCACGGCATGCCGGGGCACGGGCCGAAGTCGAGCAGCAGCAAGCCCAGATCGGAGGAGGACACCTGACCATCGCCATCCAGGTCGCCCTGCAGACCTGCCACGCCGAGGAACGGCTTCACCTGATTGAAGCCGGCGAAGCTGCTGCCACCGGACTGCCCCACCAGGAACAGGTCCTCGCCGCCCACGCCATCCAGGTTGCCGCGGGTGGCGATGATGGGATTGCTCGCAGGCAGCACCGTGGTCTGACCCACGCTCAGCGGCATGCCGGCACCCAGCGTGTCGATGCGAAGCAGCGTGGCTTCGCTGCCGCCGATCTTGTTGTTCACGCTCACGATGTCGCGGTCGCCGTCGTTGTCCACGTCGATCAGCGCAACGCTGCGGGCGCTGTTTGCGCCTTCGGGCTGGTACGGCGTGCCGCCCTTGAAGTTGCCCCCGCTGTTGCGGAAGATGCTCAACACCGGCAACGCGCTGCCTGGCGCAGGCTGCACTGGATCGGCGTTGGCGCTGACGATGTCAGCAAGGCCATCGCCATCGATGTCCGCCACATCCAGCGCAACAGGCTTCGCCGTCAAGCCGAAGGTCTGGTTGATGGCGTACTGGCCATTCGCACCACGCACCAGCGTCTGCACGAAGCCGGTCTCCGCGGACGGAAGC
>CAIPQY010000278.1 GCA_903867275.1 uncultured bacterium
CCCCGTCCCTGAATTCTTTCAGGCGGTGACGGGGACGGGCTTGGCGCCTTCCACCTTGCCGTAGGTTCGCTTGCGGGGCTGCACCAGCGGCGTCTGCAGATCCTCGAAGCTGATGCCGGCCGTGCCGCCGGCCGAGTTGAACCTGGCCACGGTGGTCTTCATGAACTGATCGTCGTTGCGCTCGGGGAAGTCCGTGCGGAAATGGCTGCCGCGGCTTTCCTTGCGGGCCAGGCTGCCTTCCACGATGGCATCGGCGATGAGCAGCATGTCACCCACCGCACGCGCATGGCTGAGGTTCTGGTTGGTCCACAGGCCCGTGTCGCTCAGGCGCACGCGGCTGAAGCGCTCGCGCAGCTCGCCGATCTTGCCGCGCGCCTGCAGCAGACGTTGCTCGTCCTTCACCACGGTGCAGGCGGCGGTCATCTCCTCGCCCATTTCCTTGCCGATCAGGTACGGATTCTCGGTGCCCTTGCCGGCGATCAGGCCCTTGGCGATCGACTCCTCGGCCTGCACCGCGCCTTCGAACAGCGACGCGGGCGCCTTGGCGGCGGTGTCCGTGCGGTCCTTGGCGAAGTTGGCCACGCCGGCGCCACAGAACAGTCCGTCGAAGAGACAGCTGAGCAGCGCGTTGGCGCCGAGGCGGTTGGCGCCGTGGTACTGGTAGTTCACCTCACCGAAGGCATAGAGACCGTTCACGTTGGTCATCATGCTGTTCGGCGCGCCAAGCACCATGCCCTTGGCGTCGGGCTTGGCGGTGTAGGTGGTCCACAGGCCACCCATGGAGTAGTGCATGCCCGGGAAGATGCGCATGGGCAGTTCGCTCGGCTCCTCGCCCACGAACTTGCGGTAGATCTCCAGGATGCCGCCGAGCTTGCGGTCCATGTACTCGCGGCCGAGGTGGGTGAGATCCAGATACACCTGGTTCTGTCCCGCCACGCCCATGCCCAGCTTCACGCACACCTCGAAGATCTCGCGGGTGGCGATGTCGCGCGGCACGATATTGCCGTACTTGGGGTACTTCTCTTCAAGGAAGTACCAGCGCTCCGCCTCGGGAATCTGTCGCGCGTCGCGGTTGTCGCCCTTCTTGCGGGGCACCCACACGCGGCCACCTTCGCCGCGCGCGCTCTCGCTCATCAGGCGCAGCTTGTCGGCGCCGGGAATGGCGGTGGGGTGCACCTGGATGAACTCGCCGTTGGCGTAGAACGCGCCGTGCTGGTAGCAGCGGCTGGCCGCCGCACCGGTGCACATGACGCTGTTGGTGCTCTTGCCGAACACCAGGCCGCAGCCGCCGGTGGCCATCACCACGGCATCGCCGCGGAAACTGCGGATCTGCATGGTGCGCAGATCCTGCGCCACGATGCCCTGCGTGAGTCCATCCGCGTCCACCACGGGTCGCAGGAACTCCCAGTGCTCGTACTTCTTCACCTTGCCCTCGGCCTCCCAGCGGCGCACCTGCTCGTCGAGCGCGTAGATGAGCTGCTGGCCGGTGGTGGCGCCCGCGAAGTGCGTGCGCTTGTACAGGCTGCCGCCGAACAGGCGAAGGTCGCGCTGACCCTCGGCGGTGCGGTTGAAGGGCACGCCCATGCGGTCGAGCAGGTTGATGATGTTGGGCGCCCAGTGCGCCATCTCGTACACCGGGGGCTGGTGCGCCAGGAAGTCGCCACCGTAGATCGACTCGTCGAAGTGCTCGTACTCGCTGTAACCCTGCTGACGCGCCACCTCGTTGCAGGCGTTGATGCCGCCCTGGGCGCACACGCTGTGCGAGCGCTTGACCGGCACGATGCTGAACAGGTCGACCGGCAGGCCGGCCTCCACGATGCGAACGGTGGCCGCCAGGCCTGCAAGTCCGCCGCCAACCACCATCACGCGCTGTTCACGGGCACTCATCGCTTTGCTCCTTCGGGGGCCGATTCAATGCCTGCCGCGCTCGCTTGTCCAGCGGAGGCCTGCACTTCGTTGCGCAGCTTGGTTTCCTGATACTGCTTCTCGATCACCTGCGCCTTGGCCGGGTCCAGGGTGGCGAAGCCGAACACGCTGGCGATGGCCGCGCCCGCAAGCGACAGGCCCACCAGCGTGCACACCTGACCCCAGCGCTTCTGCGCCGCCACGCTCACGGTGACGCCCCAGGTGATCGCCGCGGTCCACAGACCGTTGGCGAAGTGGAACACCAGCGCCAGCACGCACACCAGGTAGAAGGCGGCCATCAGCAGGCCGGCGCTTCCCTTCTGCAGGTGGGTGGCCAGGCTGCTGGCCGCCGCGTCGGCATGGAAGGTGGGCATCAGGCCGCCGTAGTTCCAGCCCCAGCGCAGGCTGCTGACATGCATGAAGATGAACAGCACGCCCAGATAGCCGCTGAGTCGCTGCCACACGTAGCGCCAGTTGTCCTGATACGCGTAGCGGCTCACGTTGAAGCGGCCGGTCTTCGCGAAGTACACGCCCACGCCCGCATGGAACAGGATGGGCAGCCACAGCACGAAGATCTCGATGAAGATCAGCGCGGGCAGTCCGTGGATGAACTCCACTTCATGCTGGAAGGTGGCCACGCCGGCGCCGGCGGCGTCGATGCCGCGATCGGCGAACTTGGTGCCGTTGAGCGCCTTGCCCCACATGATGCTGGAGTTGGTGGTGAGGTGCGGAAACAGGAACAGGCCGATCGGCACGATGCCCGACAGCGAGTGCAGTCGGCGGATCAGGTGATAGTGGCGATCGATGAAGTTGGTCTTCTTTGCGGCGACGGCAGTGGACACGGGCGGATCTCTCGAAGGATGTGCGATCAGGGAACGACCAGCTTGGAACCGCCCGAAGCGGGGGGCTCGCCGATGCCGGGCATGGCGCCGGGCACGCCGCCCTTGCCCGCGGCCATCTTGGCGGCCACGGCCTGGGCGATCTGCACGAAGCGGGTGCGCAATTCGGCCAGCACCTCGGTCAGGTCCTTCTCCTCCTCGGGAGTCAGGTTGCCCTTGGTCTTCTCCTGAATCACGCCGAGCAGGTCGATGGCGAAGCGGCTGCCCATCAGGTCCACCATCACGCGGCCCTGTTCATCCTGCATGCCGCCGAGGCCGCTGATGGCCTGACTGGCCAGCACGCCCACCAGACTGCGGAAGTCGGCGGGGGGCATCTCGTCGCGGCCTGGTCGGGCGGGCTTCTCCGCCTCCTGCTTCGCCAGGCGTTCCTTCTCGGCATGCGCCTGCGCCTTCCAGTCGCTGTCGACGTGCAGCTTGGGTGTTTCGGATTCGCTCATTGGGCCGAGTATAGGGATCACGGTGGCCCGGGTCGCCTTGTGGCAGGTAGCATCGGGCGGTGCGACGGATCGCCCTGATTGCGGCCTGCAGCCTGCTTCTTGCGGGGTGTCTTGCGACCAACGAGACCCCGGAGGATGCCCGTGACATCTCGGTGCAGGCATTCGCAAAGGGACACACCCCCGATGACGTGCGCCCCTCGATCGTGGAGGTGCCGGCAAGCGAGTTTCAGGCGCCCGTCGCCACCGACACCGACAGTGACTTGGGCACCACCCAGAGCGGCGACACGATCACGCAGGACGCGCGCACGCTGCAGAGCACCAATCCCGATGGCACGCCCGTGGTCATCAAGGATGGCACCAAGACCACCAACGCGCTGCCGGTTGGCCAGAAGTGGCCCGTGGACGCGCTGATCGGGCAGATCAACGGCAAGCCGCTGTACGCCGACGACTTCCTGAAGAGCCGCGAGGACCGCATTCGACGCACGGTGGCCGAGCCCGACCGCAAGCAGGCCTACAACGAACTGCTGCGTCTGCTCGACGAGGCCTTCGAGCAGTTCGTGAACAACGAGCTGGTGATCAGCGAGGCCGAAGGCGCCATTCCCGACGAAGCGAAGGAAGGTCTGCTGAGCTGGATGCGCGACCTGCAGGAGAAGGAGATCGCCAACCGCGGCGGCACCCGCAGCGAGGCGCAGCGCAGCATCGAGGAGGAATTCCCCGGCACCACGATCGAGGAATTCATGCAGCGCCAGAAGAACGAGATCCTGGCCAGCGACCTGATGCGCCGCCGCATCCGCCCGCGCACCATCGTGAGCTGGCGCGACATCGAGCGCCTGTACCTGAAGAACTACGACACCTACAACCCGCCGCCCACCCTGCGCGTGGGTCGCGTGGCGGTGCTGAAGACCGACGCCGCCAAGATCGAGCAGGTGAAGGCGCTGTTCGCCTCGGGCAAGCCCTTCACCGAGGTGGCCAAGGAACTGAAGGTGCCCAACGACGGCGTGTGGCGCGAGATCAAGTTGACCGGCGGCGGCATCGATGCGGTGCCCGATCTGGTGGACGACATGAAGGCGCGCCTGAAGACGCTGAAGGAAGGCGTGGTGGACGGCCCCGTGGAGCAGCGCTCGCAGGTATCGTGGATGACGCTGCTGCCAAGCACGCAGGAGCCGGCGCGCAGCATCTTCGACCAGAAGCTGCAGCTGCAGCTGCGCCGCCAGCTGGAGAACCAGCGCTACGGCATGGAGCAGTACCGCTACCTGCAGTCGATCCGCACCCGCTGGATCAGCGAGGATCTGGACCAGATGAAGAAGCGCCTGATCCAGTTCGCGCTGGAGCGCTACTGGCGCAGCAGCATGCCGGAGCGCTGAGGTCAGCCATCGTTGGCATCGAAGGCGCGGGGGATGTGGCGCAGGTCGATGGGTTTGCCTGTGGGGTCAAGCTGCACGGCGATCACGTCGAAGCGCACCGCGCGTCGGCGGAAGGACGCGCGCTGCAGCAGCAGTCGTGCTGCAAGAATGAGATGACGCCTCTTGGCGCGATCAACGCGCAGTTCGGGTGCGTGGCGACCGCCGGCCCGCGCCTTCACCTCGGTCAGCACCAGCGCGCCGTCACGCGGGTCCAGTGAAAGCAGGTCCACCTCCAGGTGCCCAAGCCGAAGGTTGCGGGCAAGCACCTCGTGGCCCAGGCCGCGAAGGTGCGCTTCGGCGACATCTTCGGCGTGGCGGCCGCGTTGAGCGCGCAGGGCGGCGAGATGGGCGGGGGTGGTGGGCATGCCGCAGTGTGATGCCCGCACCGCGCGTCTCGGGCAGGCGCTGCCCTTTTTCCGCTGCTAATCTCTGCCCACCTATGGCCATCGTCATCTTCGAACACTCGGCGGATTGCTCGGCGGAACTCCTGATCGACTCCCTGCGCGGCTTCGGCCAGCGCCTGCGCGTGGTGAAGCTGCACGCGGGCCAGTCGGTGCCCGCCGACCTGGACGACGTGCACGGCGTGGTGAGCCTTGGTGGCCCGCAGACCGTGCACGAGATGAACGCGCCGTGGATGCAGGCCGAGATGGGCTTTCTGCGCGACGCGCACGGCGCCGGCATTCCGGTGCTGGGTCTGTGCCTTGGCGCGCAGCTGCTGGCCGCGGCGCTGGGCGGTGAAACCGGTCGCATGACCGCGCCCGAGATGGGCTGGAAGCGCATGACGTTGTCGCCGCAGGGCCGCGAGGACGCCATGTTTGCGGGTCAGCCCTGGACCGTGGAGCAGTTCTGCTGGCACAGTGATCAGGTGACCAAGCTGCCCGAGGGTGCCACGCTGCTTGCAAGCAGCGCCGCATGCAAGGTGCAGGCCTTCGCGGTTGGTCATCGCACCTACGGCCTGCAGTATCACGCCGAGTGGAGCGCCGCCACGGTGAAGCATCAGGTGGAAGGTGGCGCAGCCGAGTTGAAGGCCGCGGGCGCCGATGCCGCGGCGATTCTCGCCGACACCACCAAGTTCGCCGACGCGAGCGCGCGACTTGCCAAGCGCTTCTTCGACGCCGTGAGCGTGCTGCTGATGCCCGCCGATCGCCTGAACAAGGGCATCGTGAAGGACCTGCATCACTGATGCAGCGCGCCGCGCGGCCGCGATTCAAGCGGTCAGCGGAACGACATCGCCCGGAATCTGCACGGCCACCCACAGCACCTCGGTGCCACCGATCACGCGGGTGAGGTGTCCCTTGCCATGCACGTCCTCAAGCAGGAATGCGCCGCCGGCGCGCAGTTCGCATGATGCGCCGTCGCTGGTGGTCACGGCCACCGCGCCCGAGAGGATGAAACCCCACTGCCGGTGCGGGGAGTTGTGCCAGCCGCCCGTCCAGTCCGACGGAAAGCGCAGAGCCTCGAAGCCGCTGGCCGCCTGAACCGCCGACACATCAAGCGGGGGTGCCGGAGGCGCGAAGGCCGTGGATGCAAGCGGCAGCTCGCGTTGCGCGATGTGCGATTCGCCCTGAGCGTCGGCGAAGATGTGCGTGAAGGCGAGCGCGCTTGGCATGCGGCGATCGTACGGCCTGCTCAGCCGCGCGAGGCGCGCCACGCCTCGAAGCGCTTCCATGACCATGCGTTCACGCAGTGCTCGGCGGTGAGGCCGCCGCGCCGACCCGTGGTCACGCCAAAGCGCAGCAGATCGAAGTTGTCCAGGCCGTGCGCGTCGGTGTTGATGCTGATCAGGCAGCCCGTCACCAGCGCCGCGTGCACCAGCTGATCGCGCAGATCAAGCCGCATGGGGTTGGCGTTGATCTCGAGCGCCACGCGCGCCTTGGCGGCCGCGGCGAACACCGCCTGCCAGTCGGGCTCCAGCCCTGGCCGCCCGCCGATGATGCGGCCGCTGGGGTGACCGATCACGCGCACATGCGGATTGGCGATGGCCGCCAGCAGTCGCTGTGTGGCCGCTTCCGAACTCTGCTTCAGCGCGGTATGCGGGCTGGCCACCACCCAGTCGAGTTCGGCCAGCACGTCGTCGGGGTAGTCCAGGTGCCCATCCGCCAGGATGTCCACCTCGCTGCCGGCCAGCACATGGATGCCCTGCACGCGGTCGCGCACGGCGTGCACGGCCGCGATGTGCTCGCGCAGCCGCTCCACGCTGAGCCCGTTCGCCTGCGCGCTGCTGCGGCTGTGGTCGGTGATGGCGATGCAGTCGAAGCCGCGGCGCTTGGCCTCGAGCACCATCTGTTCGATGCTGCACGAGCCGTCGCTGGCGGTGGTGTGGCAGTGCAGCTCGCGGCGGATGTCGCTCACCTGCAGCAGTTCGGGCGACGCTGCGTCGCACTCGGTGCGGCCTTCGCGCAGTTCGGGCGGCACCCACGCGATGTGCAGCGCCTTGTAGATGGCTTCCTCGGTGTCGGCGGCCACGGGCTTCACGCCGCGCGTCTGCGGCGGCTCGGCTTGGCCGTCATCGGGGAACAGGCCGTACTCGTTCAGCCGCATCTGCCGCTTCTGGGCGCGCTCGCGCAGCACCACGTTGTGCTCCTTGCTGCCGGTGAAGTACAGCAGCGCCGCGCCCCACACCGCGGGCTGCACCGCGCGCAGATCCACCTGCATGCCGTGCTTCAGGCGCACGCTCGACTTGGTGTCGCCGTGGGCCAGCACGCGCGCCACCTCGGGGAAGGCGGTGAAGGCGGCCATGATCGGCGCGGCGTTGTCGGTGGCCACCAGCAGGTCGATGTCGCCCACGGTGTCGCGGCCGCGGCGCAGGCTGCCCGCGTAGGCCACCTGCTGCACGCCGGACAGGGCGCGCACGCGTTCCACCAGCGCTTCGGCCACCGGCAGCGCATCACCCAGGCGTGTGCGCAGGCTGGCGGTCTCGATGAAGGCGATGTTCTCGGCGATGTTCTGCAGCGTCTTGGCGCCCATGCGGGGCAGGGTGGCCAGTTCGCCCGACGCCAGCTTGGCCTTCAGCGAGGGCACATCGGTCACGCCGCCCTGTTCCCACAGCAGCTTCACGGTCTTGGGGCCAAGGCCCGGCACGCGCAGCACGTCCATCAGGCCGGCGGGCAGGCGGGCCAGCAGTTCCTCATGCTCCGCCATGCGGCCGGTGGTGGCGAACTCGATGATCTTGCGCGCGCTGCTGGCGCCGATGCCGTCGATGGCGTCGAGCGCCTTCGGAATGCGCAGGGCCACGGCGCACAGGTCGTCCGCGGCGTCCTCGGCCACGCGCGCCACCTTGCGCATGGCGTTCACCTTGAAGGCGTTCTCGCCAAGCAGTTCGAGGCAGTCGCCCATCTCGTTGAAGCGTCGTGCAATGTCCGCGTTGCTGCCCATGTGGTCTCCGGAAACAGTCTCCCAAAAAGCGAACCCGCCGAGCGTGACTCGGCGGATCGATCGAAGCGCGGCTGGCGGGACTCGAACCTGCAACCCCAAGCTTCGTAGGCTTGTGCTCTATCCAATTGAGCTACAGCCGCGGGGAGAAAGAGTGTAGCGAATTTCCGGGAGGGTGCCTGCTCAGCGGCCGGCGTTCGAGGCCGGGGCATCGGCTGCCGCGGTCTGGGCCGTCTTGGCGGTTTCGGCGCCGCTGGCACGCTCCACAGCGCCCATCAAGCGGTCCAGGAAGAAGGGCAGCACGATCACGCCCACGCCGAACACCATGGCCGCCAGTCGCGGCCAGGCGCTGGGCGTGCGCACCACGCCCTCGGCGGCAGCGCCGGATGGGGCAAGGATGGGCACGCCGGCAAGGCGCAGGTAGTACCACACGCTGATCACGCTGTTCACGCTGGCGATCACCACCAGCGGCGTGTGGCCAGCCTTGATCACCGCGATGAACAGCACCAGCTTGGCCCAGAAGCCGAGGAAGGGCGGCATGCCCATCAGCGAGGCGCTGCCCACGGCAAGCCACGTGGCTGCGCCGGGGTGACGGCTCGACAGACCAGCCAGGTCCTCGATCTTCTCCACTTCCTGACCCTGTCGCTCGATGCCCGCGATGGCGCCGAACACCGACATGTTGGTGACGCCGTAGGCCAGCAGATAGAAGAGGAGCGCGGGAAGGCCCAGCGCGGGACCCGCGATGATGGCCATGAGCATGTAGCCCGAGTGCGCGATGCTGCTGTAGCTGAGCATGCGCTTGGCGCTGCGCTGCAGGATGGCGCCCACGTTGCCAAGCGTCATGGTGAGCACGCTCACCATCCAGATGGTGGCCTGCAGCGCGGGCGGCAGGCCGTTGCCGCCGTAGTTGTTGCTGCCCCAGCCCGCTGCATCCAGCACCAGCAGCAGGGCTGTGAAGCCGGCGATCTTCGGCACGAAGGCCAGGAAGCCGGTCACCGGCGCGGCGGCGCCTTCGTACACGTCGGGCGCGTAGAAGTGCATCGGCGCGGCGGCCAGTTTGAAGCACAGTCCAAGCGTGACGAGCAGCAGGCCGATCAGGCCGATCGAGTCGATGCCGCCCATGGCGCTCTGCGCGGCAAGCGCGCTCTTGATCTCGGTGAGCTGCAGCGAGCCGGTGCTGCC
>CAIPQY010000279.1 GCA_903867275.1 uncultured bacterium
GCGTGCATCGGCATCGATCCGGTGTTCGAGCGCCTGCCCGATGAGGTGCGTAGCGCCGACGCCGTGCAGTCGATCGAGTCGTGGTGCCTGCAGCTGCTTGACAGCGTGGAGCCCTTCGCGGCGGCGGTGAAGTTTCAGTCGGCGTGCTTCGAGCGTTGGGGCAGCAAGGGTGTTGCCGCGCTTGAGCGGTGCCTGGCTGCCGCGCGCGGTCGCTTTCTGGTGATCCTGGACTGGAAGCGCGGCGACATCGGCGTGAGCAGCGAGCATTACGCCGCTGCGGCTGCGGGTCCGCTGAAGTGCGACTTCGTGACGGCCAGCCCGTATCTGGGCGCCGATGGCTTTGATCCCTTCCTGAAGCTGGGGCTTGGCGTGTTCGGTCTGGTGCGCACCAGCAATGCCTCGGGTGACGTGATCCAGTCGCCGCGGCTTGGCGACGGCCGCAGCGTGGCCGAGATGGTGGGTGCGTTCACCTCGAAGTGCGGCGAGGCCCATCGCGGGCAGGGCGGTTGGAGCGCGTTGGGCGCGGTGGTGGGTGCCACCAAGGCGAGCGATGCCGCCGCGTTGCGCGCGCAACTGCCGCACACGCCGTTTCTGGTGCCGGGCTTCGGCGCACAGGGTGGCGCGCTGGATGACGTGCTTGCGTGCTTCGATGCGCGTGGCGAAGGCGCGTTGATCACCGCCAGTCGCAGCGTGATCTATGCGCACGAAACCGGCAAGGGCGCCTGGCGTGACGCCGTGGCCGAGGCCGCGCACGCGTTGCGAGACCAGTTGGCCGAGGCGGTGGCGGGCAAGGTGACGGCGTGAGTCGCATCGCGGCGTTTGCGCTGGCATTCCTGTGCCTGCTGGCAGCGCCGCTGGTGCTGAAACCCAAGTCGGCGGTGCAGCTGATCGGCAAGGACGCGCTGCAGAACCAGGTGATCATTCTCACGCCCGCGAACGAGCAGGTTCGCCACGAGTTGTCGCGTGGCTTTGCCGCATGGCACAAGGCGCGGTTTGGCGAAGCCGCGGAAGTGGTGTGGAGCACGCCGGGTGGCGCCATCGAGATTCGCCGCGCGCTGGTGAGCGCGTGGGAGTCGCGCCTGCGGCAGGGCCTGGCGGTGGGTGGCGATGCCGATCTGGTGCTTGGCGGTGGCAGTTACGAGTTCGACACGCTGAAGCGACCGGTGACGGTGCAGGTGGGCGGCGACACGCGCAGCGCCACCATTCTGGAACCGCTCGCGTTGCCTGAACAGGTGCTGCGCGACTGCTACGGCGCGCCCGAAGCCAGCACCGATGGCAGGCCGCGCGCGGTGCAGATCGCGGGCCAGCGACTGTACGACGCCAACGGCTACTGGTACGGCGTGGCGCTGGCCACCTTCGGCATCGTGTGGAACCAGCCCGTCATCGACACGCTTGGCGTGCCCGCGCCCAAGGAATGGGTGGCGCTTGCCGATCCGCGCCTGCGTGGATGGGTGTGCATGGTGAATCCGTCGCAGTCGGGCGCGGTGCTGACCACCTTCGAGAGCATCGTGCAGCATGTGGGTTGGCAGCCCGGGCTTGCCATCCTGCGCCGCGCCGCGGCCAATGCGCGCAACTTCGCGCCAAGTGGCACGCGCGGCCCCATCGATGTGTCGTCGGGTGATGCGGCCATGGCGGTGGCGATCGATTTCTACGGCCGCTATCAGGCGCAGGTGATCGCCGATGCGGCCAAGGCGCGCGGCGAGCGGTCGGACATGGACCGCGTGCAGTTCGTCACCCCGAAGGGACAGAGCACCGTGGATGCCGATCCGGTGGGCATGCTGCGCAATCCGCCGCACCGGCAGACGGCCGAACGCTTCGTGCAGTACCTGCTCAGTGCCGAGGCGCAGCGCCTGTGGCAGTTGCCGGTGGGCGCGCCGGGTGGACCGCATCGCTATCAGTTGCGGCGGCTGCCTGTGATGCGGTCGCTGTACGCGAGCGAGGGCGCCAACTTCGTGGACAAGGTGGATCCGTATGCAGACGCGGTTGCGCCCGCGTATCCGAACCCCGACATGCGTCCGTTCATTCCGGTGCTGTTCAATGCCATGGCGATGGATTGTCACGAGTCGCTGCGAGGCGCGTGGGCGTGCATCGCGGCACATCCGGCGTATCCCAAGAGTGCAACGGGTCTGGTGATGGCCGCCGATGCGAGCGACCCCGAGCTGCGCAGCTGGCTTGAACGCTTCGATGCGTGGCCCGAGATGCAAACGCCCGATGGCGCGCGTTCGATCGGTGATGCAACCAACCTGCAGGAGCTCAATCAGGGCTGGCTGAAGGGCGGCTGGAAGGATCGCGACTTGTGGGGCTCGGAGGATCGGCCAGCCGATGTGCTGCGTTCGCGCTTCGAGCCATTCTTCGAAGGCAACTATCAATGGATCATGCGGCAAGCCGCCGCGCGAGGAACTTCATGAAGGCAGCCATCCTTTCCATTGGCGATGAACTCATGCTGGGGGAGACCCAGGACACCAATGCGCGCTGGTTGGCCGGACGACTGGCCGATCGCGGCGTGCCGTGCGTGCAGTTTCGCGTGGTGCCCGATGACCTGGCCGCGCAGGCCGCGGCGCTTCGCGAGCTGGCGGCCGCGGCGCAGGTGGTGATCGTGACGGGCGGACTCGGTCCCACCGACGACGACCTCACGCGCGAGGCGTTGCGCGTGGCCATGGGTGACGCGAATCCGCTGGTGCTGGATGCGCCGTCGCTGGAGGCGCTTGATCGCTGGTTCACGCATCGCGGTCGCTCCATGCCCGACATCAATCGCCGCCAGGCGATGCGGCCGAGCGGCGCCGAGTGTCTTCGCAACGACTTCGGCACGGCGCCTGGCTTGCGTGGCACGGTTGGTGGATCCACCATCGTGTGCCTGCCCGGGCCGCCGCGCGAGATGGAGCCCATGTTCGACCAGTTCGTGCTGCCGCTGTTGCCCAAGCAGGCCATGACCACCGGCGTGGTGCATGCGTTCGGGCAGGGCGAGAGCTTCCTTGCCGAGCGGTTGGGTGATCGCATGCACCGCGAGCGCAATCCGCTGGTTGGCACCACGGCCAGCGGCAGCGTGGTGTCGGCGCGCGTGCGTGGTCGCGATGCGGCTGCGGAACCTGCCGCCATGCAGGCCGAACTGGCCGCGATCGAGGCGCTGTGGAAGCCCTTCGCATTCGGTCGCGGCACCACCACGCTGGCCGGAGCGTTGGGCGCGGCGTTGCGGGAACGCGGCCTCACCATGGCGCTTGCCGAAAGCTGCACGGGCGGGCTGGCTGGTTCGCTGGTCACCGCGGAGAGCGGCAGCAGCGCGTGGTTCCTGGGCGGGTTGATGACCTACGCCAACGAAGCGAAGCGCGACCTGTGTGGCGTGCCCGAGGCGTTGATCGCGGAGCACGGGGCAGTGAGTGCGCCGGTGGCCGCAGCGTTGGCGCGTGGCGTGCGCGAGCGCTTGCGCGCCGATTGGGCCGCAAGCATCACCGGCGTTGCGGGTCCGAATGGTGGCAGCGATGCCAAGCCCGTGGGCACGGTGTACATCGGCGTGAGCGGGCCAGGCTTCGA
>CAIPQY010000280.1 GCA_903867275.1 uncultured bacterium
CGTTGCGTCCACGGGGCAGCCCGTGGCCATGTTCAGCCTGGAAATGGGCCGGCAGCAGCTGGTGCAGCGCATCCTGTGCGCCAAGGGCGGCATCGACAGTCAGCGCCTGCGTCGCAACATGCTGCGCAAGGAGGACTACCGCGCGCTGCTCGCGGCCTGCGAAAGCCTGCAGGATTCGCAGATCTGGATCGACGACACGCCGGGCCTGACGCTGCTGAACATGCGCAGCAAGGCGCGCCGCCTGAAGGAGAAGCACGGCATCACCGCGGTGTTCATCGACTACCTGCAGCTGATGTCGAGCGGCGCGCGCGTGGAAAGCCGCCAGTCCGAAGTGAGCGAGATCAGCCGCGGCATCAAGGCGATGGCGCGCGAGCTGGACGTGCCGGTGGTGTGCCTGAGCCAGCTCAACCGTGCCGCCGAGCAGCGCGAGGGTCACAAGCCTCGCATGAGCGATCTGCGCGAGTCGGGCAGCATCGAGCAGGACGCCGACGTGGTGCTGATGCTGCACCGCGAGGAGTACTACCACCAGGGCGACGATGACTGGCTGGAGGCCAACGCCGACAAGCGTGGTCTGGCCGAGCTCATCGTGGCGAAGCAGCGAAACGGCCCGACCGGTGTCGTGCGCCTGACATGGGATGGTCGCCTGACGCGTTTCCGCGACTTCACCGATGCCGCGCCGCCGGGCGGCTTCGATGCGCCGCGCTCGCGATCCGTGCAGGCCATCGACGATCTGCCGCTCTGATCGCTGCCGTCCCGCACCCACGCTGGGCGCGTGCAGTAGATTGAGCCACGCGCATGACGGAGCCCGAGGAGATTCCTGCACTCCTGGCTCGTGCCGCGGCCGGCGACCAGCTGGCCTGGCGCGAGGTGGTGCAGCGCTGGGGCCCGCGCGTGTTCGCCTTCCTGCGCAGCTACACCAACGATCCGGAACTGGCCGAGGAGATCGCGCAGAGCGTGTTCTGCACCGTGGCGACCAAGCTGGGCGACTACGTGGAGCAGGGGCGCTTCGAGGCGTGGCTGTTCCGCATCGCGCTGAACCGCCTGCGCGACGAGATGCGCCGCCGCAAGCGCCACGCGCGGCCGATGGACTCGGATGTGCTGGCCGATGTCGGGCCCTCGGCCCGGCAGGAGGAGCACGCGACCGCCGAGGAACTGTCCGCACTGCACGAAGCCATGCAGCAGCTGCCCGAGGCGGACCGCCTGGTGATCGACCTGCGCCATCAGGGCGGCATGGGCTTTCAGCAGATGGCCGACCTGCTGCATGAACCCCTTGGAACCCTGCTGGCGCGCCACCATCGGGCCTTGCGCAAGCTGAAGGGCCTGATTGGCCGTCGTCTGGGGGAGGAAGAGACCGAATGAACCGCCGTCCGATACTGCCGGATTTCTCGTCACCTGCTGCAACAGCGTCCATGGGGCGCCGTTCCGAATCCCGTCCGGAAGGATCCAAACCATGATGTCCACCCCTGATCCCGACCATTCGCCTCGTCTGCATCGCCTGTTGGGCGCGCAGTCGGCTCGCGTGCCCGCCGGCCTGGCCGACAGGCTGTACCGCGCGAGTGCACCCATGCTTCCCGAGAACCAGCAGGCGCCGGCGGTGTTGGCGCGTCTCTCGTTCCGTTGGTTGGCTGCGGCGGCCGCGCTGCTGCTGGCGTCGGGGCTTGCACTGCGGTTCACCGCCATGCATGCGCCGGACGACGGCAGCGAAGCCAACCTGACCGCGGTGATGGCGGTGGCAGGTGACGGCGTGCTGGGTGAGGACTTCTCCACCGTGAACTCGATGCAGGGCGTGGGGCTGAACGACCTCGACGCCGAGATGCAGTTGCTGCTGAAGGGTCGGGTGGACGGATGACGAAGGTTGAACGCGGCGTTCGTCGTCGCTCCAGAGTGGTCGCGATGGGTGCACTGTGCCTCACCGCGGGGCTGCTGCTTCCATTCGCGGCGGGCGCGCGACAGGCGCCGCCGGCCGGTGAAGAGCCGCGTCCCGCAGCCAAGGCGCAGCCCGGCGGCGAGGGGCGGCGCGGTGGCGCGGGCATGCGTCGCGAGATCACCGATGAGGACATCAATCGCATCGTCGCCACGGCGCGTGACATCGATCCGGCATGGGCCGAGGGCCTGGAGGCGATGCGGGCCAAGGATCCCGCGGAGTTGCGTCAGCGCAACGGCACGCAGTCGCGCATGTTGATCGGCCTGTCGTGGATGCGCGAGCGTCAGCCCGAGCTGTACAAGGCGCGGGTGGAGGACTTCCGCATGCAGCGGCAGATCCGCGCCGCGGGCGAGCGCCTGAAGCAGGCGAAGGACGCGGGTGACGCCGCTGCCGAGGCCGCCGCGCTGGTCGAGGTGCGTCAGGCCGCACAGCAGCAGTTTGAGCTGGACATGAAGGCGCGCGCCTACGAGCTGGTCGCGATGGAGAAGGGCCTGAAGGAGGCGCGTCGCAAGCTGCAGACCGACATCCAGGCTCGCGAGGCCCGGCTGAACGAGGTCATCAGCGCGGTGCAGCGCGGCGAGTCGCCGAAGTTCGGGCGCATGTCCGAGGTGCCCATGTCCATGCTGATCGGCGGCGAGGGCGCGTGGCCGCGCCGCGAGGGCGGCGAGCCCAAGCATCCGGCCGACGGCGCGGACCGCCCGGAGCCTTCGCCAAAGCCGTAGATTGCGGGCCGTGAGCCCCTCCGCAGAACCGACGCTTCGCGCGCGCCGCACCGGCGGTGGGGGCGTCGGCGTGTGGCTGCTCTGTGGACTGCTGGTGATGGTCGCGCTGCTGTCACCGTGGGCGTTCGGTTCCGTCGCGTTGCCCGGCGGCGCGCACGCCGCACGATGGTCTGCGCAGAACCTGCAATTGAGTCTGCTGCCGCCGTCCTGGATGTCGGATGCCGCTTCCGCCGCGCGCGTGCAGGCGGCTGAAGCGGCGGGTCAATACGTGCCCGGCCGACTGCTTGGCACCGATCGAATCGGTCGCGATGTGCTGGCGCGTGTGGTGGCGGGCAGCGCCATCTCGCTCACGCTCGGCATCGCGGCCGCGCTGGTGGCGACGGCGGTGGGTGTGGCCTGGGGAACGGCAGCCGCCTGGTTCGGCGGACGCACCGATGCGTGGCTGATGCGCAGCGTGGACGTGCTGTACGCGTTGCCGAGCATCCTGCTTGCCACGCTGCTGAGCGTGGCGGTGGACGGGCTTGCCGATCGATTTCTACGTGATGTTTCTCCCACGCTGCGGCAGGGCATCAACCTGCTCACCATGCTGGTGGCGGTGGCAGGCGTGGGATGGCTCACCATGAGCCGAGTGGTGCGCGGGCAGGTGCTGTCGCTGCGCGAGCGTGCGTTCGTGGAGGCTGCGCGCGCGATGGGCGCGGGTTCGCCGCGCATCTTCTGGTGGCATCTGCTGCCCAACCTCGCCGGACCTGTGGCGGCGTATGCGGCGCTGGCCGTGCCGGCCGCGATCCTGAGCGAGAGCTTCCTGAGTTTCCTCGGCATCGGCATTCGTGAACCACTGCCGAGCCTGGGCAACCTTGCGGCCGATGGACTGCCCGAACTGAATCTGGTGAAGGGTCGATGGTGGCTGCTGTTGCCGCCGTGCGGCGTGGTTGCCTTCGCGCTGCTTTCGCTGAATTTCGCGGCAGATCGGCTGCGCGATCGACTCGACCCGGCCTCGGCGGGTTGAGACGCATCGGCGACCCTTCGCTACCCTTCGCGTCCCATGCGAAACGGCTTCGGATTCAAGGACCTCGTGATGCTCGTGCTGCTGCTCGCGGTGGCGCTGAGCGTGTGGCTTTCGATGGTGCAGCGCGATCGGCAGTGGGAACTGCTGCAGAAGGTGGATGGCCGCATCGCCGATCTGGAGAAGCGCATCCAGCAGATTCGGGTGGCACCGGCTGCGGCCGCGACGACGAC
>CAIPQY010000281.1 GCA_903867275.1 uncultured bacterium
AGAAGGTGACGGGACCGCGTGCGCCCGCGATGGGCTCCAGAGGAACCTGCTTGCCGGTGAGGGTGTCGTGGATGCGGACGGTGGGCATCCGGCGATGATAGATGGATTCGCACCCGATCCGCGCGTTGGGCGTGCCGCAGCGCGCCACCAGGCTCGCAGGCGCCGGGCGACTCGGGCGCACGAGCGCTCGATGGCCTGGCGATGAGAGAGAAACCACGCCTCGAACACCGCTCGCGACGCGAAGGCCGCGATGGTTGCGACACCGAAAACCAGCATGACACGCGTCAACACATCCACGAGTTGCGGCCGCTCCCATGGACGCAGATAGAGCACCCCACCACTGAGGCGATCGATCGCGTGCATGATCAGCAGGTGATACAGGTACAAGCCATAACTGACGAAGGCGAAGAATCGGAGCACGCGGCCGATCCTGCTCTCGCCTATCGGCCACACCGCACCGAAAGCGACTGTGCACGCGATCAGTCCCGCGAAGCACAACGTCCACGGCAGCGAGAACAACGTCGCACCAAGCGTGGTGCTTCGTGGCAGACCGCCAAGCGATGCCTGCACCGCGAGCAGCGCGCTGCCCGCACAGATCAACGCGCCGCCAAGGCGCACCGCACCAGCCCTGGTCATGCTGCCCAGGAAGATGGCAAGCATCGATCCCGCCGCCAGCGCATCCAGATTGAACCAGGTGACCGACATGAAGTGCTCATCCGCGCCAGCACGACGACTCACCAGACGCAGGAACGGCCCCGCGATCAGGATCGCCAGACACACGGCCGCGACGGTGCGTCGCGGATGCCTGCGAACGACGCGTGGCCACGCCAGATAGAACTGCTCCTCGATGGCAAGCGTCCAGAAGGGCCCGTAAGGGTTCTCGATGCCGGTGATCGGCGCAAGATTGGCCGCGAACAAGGCGCACGCCGCAATCTGCGAGCCCTGCATGGGCTGAACGCCCCAGCCGAAATGTCCGAACACCACCGCAAGCGCCATGGTGAGCAGAAAGGCCGGCTGCACGCGCAGCGCGCGGCGAATGTAGAACCTTCGGTAGTAGTCACGGCGATGCACCTGGCTGACAAGCAGCAAGGTGATGAGGAATCCGCTCAGCGCAAAGAAGCACTGCACCGCGAGCCATCCCACGAACTGCGCGCCATTGAACACCAGCCCCAACGCCGGCCATCGCTGCACGGCGTGCATGTCCGACCAGTCCGGAATGGACCACCCGAACCGATGCGCCATCACCACAAGCACGACGGCCAGGCCGCGTATGCAGTCGAGTTCGGGCATGTACTCGCGAATCAATGATCCCGCAGGCACCGCCCTTCGTGGGGCAGCTGCGTCGGTCCTTGTCGAATGATCTGCTTCAGCACACACGCAGAAGCATGCACCGCGATGCACGGATTGCCAGTGTCGTCACCACATGCGAGGGAAACCCTCGCGATGCCCGCCGATCTCGTCTGCGCCAAGCTGTTCCGCGGTGAAATCAGCGGGCGCCAGAGCCCAGCATGCGCACCTCGCGCTGCGGGAACGGGATCTGGATGCCCTTGGCGCGGAACGCCTCAAGGATGGCGCGATTCAGCTCGGACGCGCCGATGCCTGCATCCACGACGGCAGTCCACGGACGCACCGCGATGTTCACCGAGAAGTCCGCCAACGCGATGACACGCACCACCGGGGTGGGATCCTTCAGCACGCGCGGGTTCGCGGCAAGCACCTCATCCACCACGCGCAGCGCGTGGCCGATGTCGGTGTCGTAGGCCACGCCCACCGTGAGGTTGAGCTGCCGGATCATGCCGTAGTTGTGCATGATCTCGCCGACGATCTTGCGGTTGGGAATCACCACCACGGAGCGATCGGGATGGCTGAGCTTGGTGGTGAACAGCGTGATGGCCTCCACCCGACCCTCTTCGCCATGAATCTGCACGAACTCGCCCACGCGGAACGGACGCGTGACGATGATGGTGAGCCCGGCGACCAGGTTGCCGAGCACGCCCTGCAGCGCCAACGCGATGCCCGCGCCGGCCACGCCCAGACCGGCGATCAGCGGCAGCAGTTCCACGCCCAGGTTCTGCAGCGCCATCAGCACGAAGATGAGCAGCACGGCGATGCGAAGGATGCGCACCAGCAGATCGCGCAGCGGCACGTCCAGCTCGAGGCGCGCGATGCCCTTGGAGAAGGCGCGGCCGAGGGCGCGGGCGATGAAGAAGCCGATGACCAGGATGAGGGTCGCGGAGATGGCGCGCGGGCCAAACTCCATCAACAGGTCGATGGCGTTGTTCTTGATGCGGTCGAGGGCGTCGAGGTGGTCGCTCATGGTTCGGGCGACAAGGATGCCGTAAGTCGACGAATCCTGCAGGCGGCCGAAACCACGCTCCGTGGTGGACGATGCGGCGACTCGTGCGGCCGCGAGAACATGGGGTGAATTCTGCGGCAGCCCCGCCACCGAGTCATCGCCTGGTGCAGAGTGGGACCCATGAAGGTGGAACATGCTGAGCAGGCGACCGACACGCGTGACAAGCGCGCAGTCCGTGAATTCTGGCAGGCTGCTTCGTGCGGCGAACGGCTGTATCTGGAAACGGCCGAGCGCGCCGGTTACATGCGGCAGGCGGAGGAGCGATACCGACTGGAGCCGTTCATCGCCGACTTTGCGCGCTTCGAGGCATCCCGAGGACTTCGCGTGCTGGAGATCGGGGTCGGGCTTGGCGCCGATCACCAGCGGTTCGCGGAGGCGGGTGCGCGACTGACCGGCATCGACCTGACCGAGCGCGCGGTGGAACACACCCGTCGTCGCCTGTCCCTCTTCGAACTTTCATCCAATCTCTCCGTCGGCGATGCGGAGGCCCTGGACTTCCCCGATGCGAGCTTCGATGTCGTCTACTCGTGGGGCGTCCTGCATCACAGTCCGGACACACCCCGTGCCATCGACGAGGTGCGGCGGGTGCTGAAGCCGGGCGGCATCGCGCGAATCATGATCTATCACACATGGAGCATGATCGGGTTCATGCTGTGGGTGCGGTACGCGCTGCTTCGCCTGCGTCCATGGACCTCCATGCGCACGCTGTATGCGCGCCATCTGGAGAGCCCTGGAACGAAGGCGTATTCGATCGCCGAGGCCCGCTGGCTGATGCGCCGCTTCGAGTCCGTGAGGATCCGCACGGTGCTCACGCACGGCGACCTGCTTTCATCGGACGCGGGGCAGCGCCACAGGGGCCCGGCGCTCACCATGGCCCGTGCGCTGTGGCCTCGCCGCTTGATCCAGACGATGCTGCCTCGCGCGGGACTGTTCATGCTGATCGAGGCGCGCAAGTGACGGCACGAGCGCCAGAACTCGCGGTCACTTCAGGAAAGGGCCGATGTCGGGACGGTGTTGTGTGCGCACGCGAATCACGGTGCATCTTGCGTGCATGAGCGTCACCACCTACCCTCGAAAGATCGTCCCCGCACCAACGCCAACGCAGGCATCACAACCACTTCCCCCGATCGCGGTGCCGGATGACGCTTTCTGCTCGTCCATCCCCGAGGCGATCAAGTGGCGGCTGATCGGATGGCTCGGCAGCAAGCTGCGCCTTGACCGATTCCCGGCAAAGCGGCTCCAGACTTCGCCCGTGATCCTTCAGTTGGGCGCCGGCCAGGACACACCCTCACACGTGGTGAATGCCGACTTCTTCCGCGTCCCGCTGTTGATGAAGCGCCCGAAGCCCGACTGGGCGATGGATCTGACGCGGCCATTTCGGTGCCCGGATCGCTGCATCGACGGCATCTTCACGCAGCACACCCTGGAACATCTCACGCCGCAGCAGGTGATGAACACGCTGCGCGAATGCAGGCGCGTGCTGCGGCCTGGCGCACGCATCCGCGTGGTGGTGCCTGATGCGGAGAAATACGTGATGGCGGTGAACGGCCTGCGGCCGCTGCCCGATCATGGTCGCGTGTACGCGCTGCCGATCGAGGGTCTGCGTGCCGTCTCGCAGGACTTCGGTCATCGCTCGCTGTGGTCGCCGGAACTCATGCGGCGCTACCTGATGCATGCCGGCTTCCACGACGCGCGCATCGAGTCCTTCGGCCAGGGCGGTGATCCACGACTGCTTCTGGACACCGAGATCCGCCGCGACGAGTCGCTGTACGCCGAAGCGGTGGCCTGAACGGGGTCCCGCCGCCTCAACGAGCGTCGGTGCCAGCGCGGATGCGCCGGCCGATGTCGCGGAAGTACGCGGCCTTCAACCATGCGTGGCGGAGACCGGCCCAGCCATCCAGGAAGCCGAGTCGGCGGACGTAGCCATCGATGAAGTACGCCATCGGCAGCCACCACGTGCCCAGCACGCGGTACTTGGTGGCCTGGCGTCCGCCCGTCGGCAGCGCGCCGTCCGCGCGCAGCTTCAGCGCGCGCCTTGCTTCCCACGCGGCGTACTCGGCGTGGCGGCGCTTCCAGTGCTCCAGACCGCGATCGTCGCGGTGATCGATGCGCGCGTCGATCTCGCCCACGCTGCCCCGCAGCACCGGGTGCTCGTGGATCTCCATGTCGAGGTTGCTCCAGCGATCCTCCTCGATGCGCTCGTACTCGCCCGCACCCACGCGGAACAGCGCCAGCTTGCGGTTGGGCGTGCCGTGACGCAGGCGACGACCCAGGAACCAGTTGTCATAGGTGAGCCAGAAGCCGACATGCGGCGTCACGGGAAGCGTGCGCGCGAGCGCGTCGCAGAAGGCGTCGTCGAGCAGCTCGTCGGCATCCAGGAACAGCACCCAGGGGGTGGATGGCGCGTGGTTGCGCAGGAGCCAGTTGCGCTTCTTCGGAAACTTTCCATCCCAGGCGAACTGCACCACCTCCGCGCCGTGCGCGCGCGCGATCTCGCAGGTGCGGTCCGTGGAGCCGGAATCGATCACGACCACCCGCTCGAAGCGCGCCAACCGTTCCAGGCACGCGGCGAGTCCGCGCTCCTCGTTCCGGACGGGAATGGCGACGGTGACTGGAAGCTTCGTGTCAGTCATGCTGCGTGCGTTGAACGCTACCACATGCGGTCAAGCACGCAGTCATCCGCGCTTGCGCAGCAGCTTCGCCTTCACGGCCACAAGGGCCTTGTCGGAAAGCTTGCGCATCTCGCCATCCACCAGCCGTGACGCGCCGATGGCCACCATCGCCACGACCGGGCCAAGCACCAGAAGCGACGCGAAGTCGCCGGCCTTGCCGAACTGCGCGAGCCAGCGAATGGCCAGGGTCGCCGCGGCGAAGATGGGCACACTGAGCAGCCAGGGCTTGACGAAGATCGACAGCACCTCGCGCACCCGGTTGCCCTTCACCACGCGCGTGCACAGCCACACCACGATCGGTGCACTGATGGCCCAGGCCGCGCCACTGGCGATGGAAGCGCCCAGGGCACCCCACCACTGCGCCCCGGCCCAATACAGCGGAAGCGACAGCACGAACTGCACGCCTTGCCACTTGAAGAACGTCGCGAAACGCCGCTGCGAACGGAGGCACGACATGCTGGGCCCCGTGGCGAAGTAGAACGCCTGTGCCACGCTGATCACCTGGAACACCGGCACGGCGGGCAGGTAGCGCTCGGCGAAGGCCACGCGGAACAGCGGCTCGGCAAGCATCGCCTGCGTGAGCGAGATGGGCACGCACACCAGCCCGAGCACCCGCTGCACGCGCAGGAAGCCGTTCACCTGGCGCTCCGGATCCCCCTGCAGATGCCCGAAGATGGGCTGCAGCACCACGCCCAACTGATACGCGACCACGGTGTTGGCCTGCGCGGCGATGGTGAACGCGAAGCCGAACAGGCCGGTCTGGTACTCACCCGACACATAGCCGAGCACGAGCACCTCCAGCATCACGATCACGTTGTGGAGGTACTGCGCGCTCGCGGCCGGCAGGTAGGCGCGCATCAGGATGGCGGCCAGCGTGCGGTGATACCGCCCCGTGCGCACCCCCGATGCGACGCGGCGATACCACAGCGCACGCGCACCCGTGCCGATCACCTGAGGTGCAACCAGCGATGCGCTGCGCAGACCGAACGCCGCGAAGGCCAGCGACAGCGCCGTGGCACCCAGCTGCACCGCACCGTCGATCAGGGCGATCCTGCGATAGGCAAGCGCGGTGCGAAGTCGAGCCAACGGCACCATGAGCGCCGCGTCCAGCACGGGGCGCAGGGCGGCCACCGCCAGCAGGCCACCAAGCCACGCCGCCGGATACTTGGAATAGATGCCCAGAAAGACCGGGATGGTGGCCAGCATCAGCACGCAGGTGGCGATGCCGATCACCATCGCGAGCCGCCGCGCCGTGGGCACAAGCCGCTCGAAACTGCGCGGGTGCGCGATCAGCACGTCACCCATCGTGAGCGGGAAGAACACGACGAGGAACTGCGCGATCGCGAGCGCCTGCGACGCGACACCGTAGTCATCGGGCTTGAGGTAATGCGCGATGAGCAGCATCGCCGCCGCCGTGGCCACCTTGTTCAGAAGCCACTGCGTGGTGTTGATGAAGGATCCCTTCGCGGCGACGCTGCCGAAGGATCCCTTCGGGGTCGCTGCGCGATCCTGCGCGGGCTGGGGTGCGGCGTCGCTCACGCGACCTCCCTTCGGTCGAAGAGATCGTCGGCCGGCGCACCACACACGGCGCGCTCGATCGCGCGGCGCTGATACGCGGGATTCCAGAAGCGCTCCACGAACGCGATGCACGCGTCGCGGACCTGCGGATCGGTGACGGCACCGGCGAGCCACGGCTTGATCGCGTCCGCGAGCGACGCCACGTCGCCGCGCCGATACAGCGAGCCGGTGCGACCGGGAATGATCGCCTCGTACTCCGGTCCCTGGTCGTCGGGATCGTCATGCGACACCACCGGGATGCCGTATCCGATGCTGTGCACGGCCGTCAGTCCCGTCTTGCCCGGCGACACGGTGACGTTGCTCGACATGATCAGCGCACCAAGCCGCGCCTCGTCGTAGCACGCACCCTCGAAGTGCACGCGCACACCCAGCCGCTTCGCCTGCGCCTGCAGCGCCGCACGCTCGGGACCATCGCCGACCAGCACCACGTTCGCGGCCGTTCCGCCCTCGCGAAGTCGCGCCACCGCCTCGAGCAGCAGGTCCAGCCTCCGCATCGGGATGAGGCGGCTCGTGCAGATGATCACCGGGGTGTCCGCCTCGCCGAAGAGTTCCATGCGGATGCGTCGCGTGCAGTCCGCGGTGTGCGCCTGGCGCACGCGCGCCTGCGCCTCCGTGTCGAGGCTGTTCCAGATCACGTGCACACGCTCGGCCGGCCAGCCAGCATCCACCAGATACGCCTTGGCGAGTCGGCTGTACACCATGTGGTCGGTGGGAACGGCGTAGAACAGGCGCCGCAGCAAGCCCTTCACGCCGCGTGGGCGCGACAGGTAGCCATGCCCCCAGAAGAAGACCCTTCGCCCGCGCATGCGCGCCAGCAGTCCGCCGATCCAGGTGCACGGCCAGTGCGGCACGGCATGCATGATCACCGTGTCGAAGCCGGAGCGCACCGCCCATGCGATGGCGCCCCACTGCCACATGAATGGACCGAACAGGTGATGCGTGGGCGCCAGACGAAAGCGCACATCCGGCCCGAGCGTGGCGGGCTCGATCGAGTGCAGGTACTCGTGATCATCGCCGACGAAGGTGAAGTCCGCGCGCGTGCTTCGCGCAAGCGCTTCGACGACCGGCTTTCGGTAGTGCGGGTAGAAGTGGTAGATCACCACCGCGCTCGGGTGATCTGCCTTCATGCGCGGCGTGCCCATGCATGCATGCGTTCGGTCCGGCGCGCTGGATGCGGATCGACCCGTGGCGTCATCGCGTGCAGTCTATGGCGCGCCCGTGGTGGGCGCGGGTGGATCACAGCTGCTGCAGGAGCCGCAGCCAGCGCTCGCATGCATGCGAACGGGTGAAGGTGCGCTCGAAGGCCTCGCGTGCCCGAAGCCCCATCGCCTGCGCCAGCTGTGGATCGGCATGCAGCGTCTCGATGGCCTTCACAAGGCCTGCCGAGTCACCCTGCTCGATCACCAGGCCGCACTTCGACTCCTCGATCACGCGAGCCACCTCGCTTTCGCGGGGACCCACGTAGAGCACCGGGCGCGCAGCCGCCAGCACGCCGTAGAACTTGCTGGGCACCAGCAGGCCCGAGAAGTTCTCCGCGACGGACACCAGATGCACGTTGCCGAGCGAGAGAAGCTCGCCGAGCGCTTCACGCGGCTGGTACGGCTTCAACACGGCGTTCACGATGTCGTGCGCCTGGACGAATGCCTCGAGTTCGCCTCGCTTGGTGCCACCGCCCACGATCACCCAGCGGATCGAGTCGTCCGCGCGCGTGGCCTGCATGGCCCGGTACATCGTTTCACCGTCATGGCCGATGCCGAAGTTGCCCGAATACTCGATCACGAAGCGATCACCCACCTGCCAGGCGGTGCGCAGCGCGTTGCCCTCGATCGGGCGCACGGACACCTCGTCGCCATCGGCCCACACGTTGATCACTTCCATCCGCTTCGGGTCGACGCCCTTCTCGAGCAGGCGCTGCTGCATGCAACGACCCAGCACCACCACGCGGTCGGCATGGCGCAGCGAGAAGCGGTCCACCGCATCGAACAGGCTGTACGCGAGCGATCCGCGGCGCAGCACGCCTGCGGCCACCGGCACGTCGGGATACAGGTCCATCGTCCAGCAGACCACCTTGGTGCCCTTGAGCCAGCGCAGCAGGATGCCGACGAACGCGATGAACGGAGGCGTGGTGAAGCACACCACGATGTCCTGTCGTGGCAGCCAGATGGCCTTCCACAGTGCGGCCAGATAGAAGGAGACGAAGTCGAACGCGCGGGCGGTCAGTGCCGCCTTGCCGAACCTGCTCTGCCCGGCGCGCACGATGCGGATGCCGTCCACGCCTCCCTCGCGCGGCAGCGCCTTGCCGGTCTCGCTGTACAGGCTGCGCGAGGCGAGCGCCGTCACCTGCACGCCGTGCTG
>CAIPQY010000282.1 GCA_903867275.1 uncultured bacterium
AACGTGCGTGAACTGCTCAATGTGGTGCACCGCATGGTGGTCACCTGCGCCGGTCCGCGGCTGGAACTGCGCGATGTGCCGGCCGAAATCCGCGAGAGCGAGGGGGAGCAGGCTTCAGGCGGCGTCGGCAGCCTGGCGGGCATCGGCCTCGATCGCCTCGAGAAGGAAGCCATTCGTCAGACCCTGGCCATGACCAACGGCAACCGCGAGCAGACCGCCGAGCTGCTGGGCATCGGCGAGCGCACGCTCTACCGCAAGTTGAAGGAGTACGGCCTGCGCTGACCGCTTGCGGTCGGGCGCGCGTCGCTCCACACTCCACCCCACATGCCCTGGATCCTCTGGCGGCATCTCCTGACGGAACTGCTCAAGGTGCTGCTGCTCACCGCATCGGTGATCGTGGTGGTGGTGGCGTTCGGCGCGGCCATCAAGCCGCTGGCCGACAACTCGCTCGGCCCGGGCAGCGTGCTCAAGTACGTGTCGCTGGCCATGGTGCCCATGCTGCAGTTCGCCTTGCCGTTCGCGGCGGGCTTCGCGGCCACCATCGTGGTGCACCGCTTCGCCGTTGACAACGAGTTCGTGGCCATGGCCGCCAGCGGCATCCGGCACCGCACGGTGATGGGTCCGGTGATCATCCTCGGCGTGCTGCTGTTCGCCGCCATGCTGTGGCTGGTGAACACCGTGGTGCCCGAGTTCTGGGGACGCATGCGCGACACCATCGCGCAGGATGCGGCCGCCGTGTTCGTGGCGGCCGTCGAGCGCGGCGAAGCCCTGGACGCCGGTGAGCTCACCATCTACGCCGACGCGGTTTCCGTGGAGCCGGCACCGCCGGACTCCGGCGCCACGCAGCGGCTGCGCCTCTCCGGTGTGGCCGCCATCCAGCGCGATCGGGCGGGCCACTCCGCCACCGAATTCATGAGCGAGGGGGCCATCGTGGATGTGCACCGTCGTGACGGCGCCACCGTGATGAAGCTGTCCATGAGCAACGGAACGGGATTCCGCGCAGCGGAAGGCACGGTCGCGTTCGTGCCGCAGGCCGCGCCCGATGCCGTGGAGATCGGTCGTGCCGCCGAACGCGACTCGCGCAGCACCACCACCGCCGAACTGCAGCGCATCCGACAGCAGCTCGACGGTGAGACGGCCGTGCAGCAGGAACTCGTCGTCGCGGCATCGATCCTGGATCGCGTTGACCTGCTGCAGTGCATCGAGCGCACGCTCGCATCCGCGGGCGCGGTCACGCTGCGCGACGACGTCACGAGTCGCCGCTATCGCATCGAGCATGCGGCGGCGCTTGGTGCGGCCATTGCACCCGCGCCCGGTGCCACCTGGATCGATCTCGTGGAACTCGACGGGGAGCGTCCGGTGCGCCGCGCCGAAGCGGCCAGCGCACGGCTGGCGGCGGCGAGCAGCGGGGAGGGTCAGCGCGTCGATCTTGCGTGCGAGGCGCTGCGGGCCTTCGATGTGGGCAGCGGGGACCCGATTCCCACGCGATGGCCGGTGCGCCTGCGCGACCTGCGCGTGATCGAGTGTCCTTCCGCGCAGCGAGCGGCCGCCGGTTCCGATCAACTGCTGTCGCAACTCGATGCGTTGGCATCGGCTGGCGGCCCGAATGCGGCCGAGGCCGCCGGCGCCGCGGGCGCGCTGCGGACACGCCTGGGATGGGTCGATCGCGACGCCGCCTCGAACGTGCTGCAGCGACTCGCGCTCGCCGCCTCGGCGCCGCTGGTGCTGTTGCTCGGCGCCGCGCTGGCGGCGTGGAAGCGCGACAGCCTTCCCCTCACCATCTACCTGCTCGCCTTCCTGCCAGCCATCCTGAACATCGTCACGATCGCGGGTGGACAGCAGATGATGCGCTCCGGCGCCGTCACCGCGGGATCGCTCGTCATGTGGAGCGGCAACGCGCTGCTGGTGGCCTGCTTCACCCTCGCCTACACACGGTGGGCACGCCATTGATCGCGATCATCGACCGATACGTGATCACGCGGTTCCTCTGGAACTTCCTCGCGCTCTTCGGGGCGCTGTACGTGTTCGGCGTGGCGGTGGACGTGATCATCTCCACCAGCAAGTTCATCGAGGCCGCCGACATCGCGGTGCGCGAAGGTCGTGCGTCCACGCGCTGGATCGGTTTCGCGCTCATGCTGCTCGATTTCCACGGGCCGCGCATCTTCCAGTTCTTCCAGTTCATGCTGGGCATGGTGTCGGTGGGCGCCATGGGATTCACCTTCGCGCAGATGCATCGCGCGCGCGAACTCACCGCCCTGATGGCTGCCGGCGTGAATCTGCGACGTCCCGCGGCGGCGCTGCTTGCGGCGGCTGCGGCGCTGAACGTGGTGCAGCTCGCCAATCAGGAATGGATCCTGCCGCGTCTGGCGCCCAAGCTGGTCCGCATGCACTCCGATCTGGTCGCCAACCGTGGCACGGCCTTTCCCGTCCCGCTCACGCGCGACGCCAATGGCCGGCTGCTGCAGGCCGATGCATTCGATCCCACCACCGACCAACTGCGTGGGCTGGTGGTGCTCGAGCGTGATGAACGCGGTCGTGCGCGCAGCCGCACCAGCGCGGACAGCGCCACCTGGGATGCGCAGCACGAGATGTGGATGCTCGTGAACGGCAAGCAGATCCAGCTTCCCGGGGCCGCAGGTGCGTCAGGCAACGCCAACGGAGGTTTCGAGCAGCCGGCGGCCAGTGTGTCGACCAATCTGGGGCCCGAGTCGCTGCTCACGCGACGCTTCCGGTTGTACGGACAGATGCTGTCCACGCCGCAACTGCTCGAACTGCGCGACGGTGGTGGTGGCGATCGAACGGTGGCCAGTCGCCTGCTGGCGTCGCGGCTTTTCGGCCCGCTCGTGAACCTGCTGGTGCTGGTCGCCGCGGTGCCGTTCTTCCTGCTGCGCGAGCCATGCAGCCTGCTGCAGCAGAGCCTGCGTGCGGCGGCCTTCGCCGTGCCTGTCACCATCACCGCGCTCACGCTCACCACGGTGCCCGTGGCGGGACTGCCGGCCGTGCTTGCCGCCGCATTGCCCGCCGCGGTGCTGCTGCCCGTGGCGGCGTGGCGAATCAGCGCGATGCGTTCCTGACGCGCTTCCACGCATCGCGCAGCGACTCGTCGAAGATCACCACATCGCGCTGCGACTGGCGCAGGCCGCTCACCAGCGCCTCCATCTGCACGCGCTCCTGCCCGCGCCGCACATCGCGTTCCGCTGCGGCACGATCGCCCGGCTGCGGCGCATCCGCCGGCACCTCCGACTCCAGACGCACGATCACGTAGCGCTGGTCCAGCATCACCGGTGCGCTCACGCCACCCG
>CAIPQY010000283.1 GCA_903867275.1 uncultured bacterium
GACGGACGGCCCCTCGCTTTCTCGTTTCAACAGGTGGAACCCATGGTCGCGCCCCGATGTTCGCGGCGCACCAGTGGGTGTTGGCTATGGGGTCGCGTGGCGTCTGCGACCTGTTCATCCATCAGACTTGAAAGGACTCGTTGTGAACACATCACATGCCTCCGTCGCGCTGTGCGCATTCGCCACGCTCGCTGTCGGCGCCAACGCCGCCATGCTGGACGTGACCGCAACCAACTACCAGGTGGTCGATGGCAGCCGCCGGTACTCGGTATTGGACGTGTATGTGGACTGCAACGGGGCCTTCGACAAGCTGGTGAACTTCTATGGCACCACCGCCTCGACCAGCGTGGTCTCGACCTCGTTGAACAGCGTCTCGAACGCGGGCAGTGCCTCCTTCGCGACCAACAGCGTGAACTTCGCTCAGGCGGCGAATAGCGGCTGGCTGCCCTCCTCCAGCGCGGCGTCCTCGGCCTGGGACTCGTTCGTCACCATCGGCGCGCGCGGTCAGGGCGATGCATCGCCGAACATCGACGGCGACCCAATGTTCATGAACGCTTCCACGGCCGGTACTGGCGTGGTCACGGGTGGCTCCAACAGCAGTAGCGCGTATGTCGGCGCGGGCTGGTTCACGCGCAACCCCACCGGCAACCACGTGTTCGCCGGCACCTATGCCGACAAGCGCATCATGCTGGGTCGCTTCTCGGTGGATGTCACCGATCTGGACGCCTCCGATGTGCTCACCCTGCGATTCAAGGGCAACGTCACCATGAAGGTGAACGGCCTCAGCGCCGGCGCGGGCACCACCTCGCAGCCGTCGTTCGACAAGACCTTCACCTACGGCTTCGTGCCCGCGCCGGGTGCGGCCGCGCTGCTGGGTCTGGCGGGTCTCGTGGTCCGTCGCCGTCGCTGACGCGCGCCGTCGCCGCACCTGCTCCCGTTGTTCAGACGCATCGTTGTTCCGATTCGTCGCACCCATTCGTCTTTCAAAGGCATATTCCATGAAGTTCGCCGCCGCAATCACTGCGTCTGAAATCCGTTCGCACCGCTTTGCCGCGAACTCCATCGCGACCTTCCTGGCGCTGGCTGGCGCCGCTGCCGGCACCGCACACGCGGGAAGCATGCCCCGCGTGTGGGGACAAAACAACTTGGGTGAGGCGAGCCCGCCACAAATTGTTGAGGGCGTGACAGCTGTGGCAACGGGCGGCGGCCACTCGCTCGCACTGCTGCCGGATGGCAGCATTCGTGGTTGGGGAGCGAACCGCTTCAATGGCATCAACTTCAACTATGGCCAGACGGTTGCGCCATCGGACCTGGGGCCCTGCAAGGCCATTGCGGTGGGTAACTACTTCAGTGTCGCGCTCCGCACGGATGGCATCGTGCGCGCGTGGGGCGGCACGGACAGCTACGGCTGGAAGACGATTCCGACCGACCTGGGTGCATGCAAGGCCATCGCGTGCGTGCAGAGCCACATCGTTGCCCTGCGGGAAAGTGGCACCGTGCGCGCATGGGGCAAGAATGACCGCGGTCAATGCGCGGTGCCTTCAACCCTCGGGGCCTGCAAGGCCATCGCTGCCGGGTACTACAACTCCGGAGCGATTCAAGCCGACGGAACGGTGGTCATGTGGGGAAATGTGAACGAAGGCGTTTGCACCGTGCCCTCGGATGTTGGTGCGTCCACCGCGATCGCGATCGGCGAGTATCACGGGCTTGCGCTCCGTGAGAACCGCACCGTGCAAGCATGGGGATTGAACAGTGACGGTCAGTGCAACGTTCCCGCTGGCATCGGAGCGTGCACCGCCGTCGCGGCTGGCTATCGCAACAGCGTGGCGCTGCAGGTCGACGGCGTGGTTCGCGCGTGGGGCGGCAACACCGCGGGCGAGAGCAATGTGCCGTCGGACCTCATTGGCGTCACCTCGATCGCCGCAGCTACCTACAACGTCGCTGCGGTGCAGGCGAAGAGCTTCATCGAGCTGTTGTCCGACGCCAACGCGGCGAATGCCGCGCTGACTGCTCAGAACGTCGCCCTCACCGCCCAGCTCGAATGCGGTGACCTGGACGGCGACGGCGAGGTGGCCGGACCCGACCTTGGCCTGATGCTGCTGAACTACGGTCCCTGCTCGCATTGAGCGGCGGGGGGCGTGGGCGCCATCGTTGTGTTCTCGCGGGCGTGTGCCCACCTCACTCCTGTGTTTCACTCCAAACCAAGTGTGTGCAGGCCACGATCTGCCGCGCAGAAAGCAAGCCATGAATTCCAAGCTTGTCTCAAGCCGTTCGCTCGCTGCATCGTTCCTCGTTCTTGCTTGCTCCGGTGTCGCGCGCGGCCAGGGTGCGACCGTCTATGGCGCGGCGGCGTGGGGCGTGAACGCCTATGGCCAAACGGATGTTCCGGCCACGGCCAGCGCGCGCATTTCCGACATAGCGATCACGCTGATTGATGGTTATGCGCTGAAGCAGGGCGCCGTGATCGGATGGGGCAGCAAGGATCTCGACCCTGATCCGTACGGCGGACTCGACATTCCCGTCGACGCGCAGTCCGGCGTGACCGCGATCTCGGGAGGCGCGTATCACGTGCTGGCGCTGAATGCGCAGGGCCGCGTGATCGCGTGGGGCTACAACATCATCGGTCAGTGTGACGTGCCATCGGCTGCCCTCTCCGGCGTGTCTTCGATCGCGGGTGGCGGCTTCCACAGCCTGGCGCTGAAGAGCGGCGAGGTGTTGGCGTGGGGATACAACGACGATCAGCAGTGCGATGTCCCCGTGGCGGCGCAGTCCGGCGTGTCGGTGATCTCGGCGGGCTTCATGCACAGTCTGGCCATCAAGGCCTCCACTGGCGAGGTGCTTGCCTGGGGGCGCAACGAGACCCACGCCTGTGATGTGCCTGTGGCGGCGCAGTCCGGCGTGTCGTCGATCGTGGGTGGCTTTGGAGCGTCGGTCGCACTGAAGGCTGGTCGTGTGCTGGTTTGGGGAGGTGAGAGCGGTACCGCAGAACAAATCGGCGATGTGCCCGCCGCTGCGCAGTCTGGCGTGTCGGCGATTGCGGCCGGATGGGACCATATCGCCGCACTGAAGGATGGTGGCGTGATCATCTGGGGAAGCGACGATTCGGTCTATTCAAGCTTGACGAATGTGCCCGCTGACGGTCAGCACAGTGTCGCAGCCGTCAAGATGTCGAGCTACAACGCCATGGTCATGATCGAGGTCACCGACTGCGACGCCAATGGCCTGCGCGACCAGGACGAGATCTTTGCCGGCACCGCGCGTGACAACAACAGCAACGGCCTTCCGGATGCCTGCGACATCGCGACCAATCCTGCGCTGGATCGCAACCACAACGGCATCCTGGACGGCTGGGAGATCGCTCAGACGCCTGCACTGGATTCGAACCTCAACGGCGTCATTGACGGAGTGGAGATCGCGGCCCTCACCGCCGCCAACGCAGCGCTCACCGCGCAGCTCGAATGCGGCGACCTGGACGGCGACGGCGAGGTCGCCGGCTCCGACCTTGGCCTGATGCTGCTGAACTTCGGCCCCTGCTCGCGCTGAGCGGCGGGGTCAGGCTGGCTCGTTCTGGCTCTCGGGCGCGTCGGCCGCGAGTTCGCGCAGCAGCTTCCACGCGTACAGGCCGGTGTCGTGGCCGTCGCTGAAGCGGATTCGCACGGCGTAGTTGCCGACCAGTTCGGCGGTGGTGGCGGTCAACGGACCGCCGGCGGCCTGGCGCGGTGACAGCACATGCAGCGGGTTCTTGGCCATGGCCTCGCGTTCGGTGCGGGCGTCGGCGCTGGGACTCATGCGGCGCAGAAGCGCCAGCGACAGGAAGGCGACCGTGCCGTCGTGGAAGGTGACGTGCAGTCCGCGCTGGCGATCAAGGTGCAGTGCGCGTGGAGCGGGTTCGGCGGCTTCGTCGTGCATGGGCCGCGCATCGTAGTGAAGCGCGGGGCGGGTGTAGGATCGCCCGCATGAGCCGTCCCGCCCATCCCGGTGACCTGCTTGCATGGTGGATCCGTTCGCGTGGTGGCCCCGCGTGCATCGGCATCGATCCGGTGTTCGAGCGCCTGCCCGCCGAGGTGCGCGGCGCCGACCCCGTGCAGTCGATCGAATCGTGGTGCCTGCAGCTGCTCGACAGCGTGGAGCCCTTCGCGGCGGCGGTGAAGTTCCAGTCGGCGTGCTTCGAGCGCTGGGGCAGCAAGGGTGTTGCCGCGCTGGAGCGGTGCCTGGCTGCCGCGCGCGGTCGCTTTCTGGTGATCCTGGACTGGAAGCGCGGCGACATCGGCGTGAGCAGCGAGCATTACGCCGCTGC